>JBDTHR010000037.1:0-31397 GCA_039936855.1 Nitrosospira sp.
ATGGCCGTCAGAATGGGTCAGATGCAGGCACAGCTGCTGCGGCTGGATTCCGTAGGCGCGCGTCTGGCAGAATTATCGGGTATCAAGCCTCAGGAATTTCGGTTTAATCAGAATCCCGGTCAGGGAGGAACCGTATCGACGCTGCCATCCGAGGATATATCATTTGCAGAGTTCAACAATAAGATCCAGGAGCTGTCGCTCGCATTGGATGACCGTAGCGACAAGCTTGGCGCACTGGATTCACTGTTGATGCAAGACAGGCTCAAGAAGAAAATGCTTCCGTCCGTGATGCCTGTGAACACAAAATGGTACTCCTCAGGTTTCGGAGTACGTATAGATCCTTTTACGGGAAGACGTATTTTTCATGAAGGAGTTGATTTCTCGGCTGCAACAGGTACGCCCATCGTGGCTGCGGCGGGCGGCGTGGTAGTGTATTCCGATTTTCACCCCGAATATGGTAATATGATCGACGTTGACCATGGCAATGATTTCGTCAGCCGTTATGCTCATGCTTCCAAGCGCTTGGTCAGGCTGGGCCAAGTCGTGGTGCGCGGACAGAAGATCGCGGAAGTGGGCAGCACTGGCCGTTCTACCGGTCCTCATCTGCATTTTGAAGTCCGGCACAGGGGCTCGCCGCAAAACCCGTCACGATTCTTGAAGATGCCCGGTTGAGCCGGGTCAATACTCTGCGGGTGGGGGTGAGGCCAAAAACCTCACCCCTTATTTTTTGTGCATCGCTTAACAGAATTTTTGGGATTTCATGCTGAACAATCTGCTCAAGAAAGTTTTCGGGAGCCGTAACGATAGGCTAATCAAGCAGTATTTCCAGGCGGTGGCGACAATAAACGCGCTGGAAACCAGGATCGCAGCCCTTACCGACACCGAACTGCGTGCAAAGACCGAAGAATTCAGGCAACGCATTGCCGACGGGACAACACTTGACGCTTTAATACCCGAAGTATTTGCCGTAGTACGCGAAACGGGCAAACGGGTGCTCGGGATGCGTCATTTCGACGTCCAATTGATCGGGGGCATTGTGTTGCATAGCGGCAAGATTGCCGAGATGCGAACAGGCGAAGGTAAGACGTTGATGGCTACCTTGCCGGCTTATCTCAACGCACTGGCTGGCAAGGGTGTTCACCTTGTTACCGTGAATGACTATCTCGCCAAACGGGATGCGGAGTGGATGGGGCAACTTTATCAATTCCTCGGTATCAGCGTGGGTGTAATCCTTTCACAGATGGACCACGGTGAAAAGCAGACCGCCTATGCGGCAGACATAACCTACGGCACCAATAATGAATTTGGATTCGATTACCTGCGCGATAACATGGTAAGCCACCCTGTAGAGCGGGTGCAACGCGTGCTTAATTACGCCATCGTTGACGAAGTTGATTCCATTCTGATTGACGAGGCGCGCACGCCGTTGATTATCTCCGGCCAGGCCGAAGGCAACACCGAAGTATATGTGCGCATGGACGCTCTGATCCCGAAACTGGTCCGCCAGGAAACCGAAAAAAGCCCTGGTGACTTCAATGTGGATGAGAAAGCCCAGCAGGTGCTCTTGAGCGAGGAAGGTTTCGAGCATGCAGAAACCCTGCTTGCCGAGGCGGGGTTGCTGCCTCCGGGAACCAGCCTTTACGATCCCGCCAACATCAATCTCGTTCATCATTTGTACGCCGGCCTGCGTGCACACGCGTTATTCCATCTTGACCAGCACTACGTGATACAGGATGGCGAGGTGGTCATCGTCGACGAGTTCACCGGACGCCTCATGTCTGGCAGGCGCTGGTCGGAGGGATTGCACCAGGCGGTCGAAGCAAAGGAAGGTGTGCCGATCCAGAAGGAGAACCAGACGCTCGCCTCAATCACTTTCCAGAACTATTTTCGCATGTATCAGAGGTTGGCCGGTATGACGGGCACGGCGGATACCGAGGCTTTCGAGTTTCAGCAAATTTACGGGCTCGAAACGGTCATCATTCCAACCCATCGCCCGATGATTCGTAATGACCGGATGGATCAGGTATTCCGCACTATGGGAGAAAAGAACCGCGCTATCATCGAAGATATCCGGGACTGTCATCAGAGGGGACAGCCCGTTCTCGTCGGAACGACTTCTATTGAAAACAATGAGGAGCTGTCCGGGTTATTGGCCCGCGAGAAGTTGCCGCACCAGGTATTAAATGCCAAGCAGCACGCGAAAGAAGCGGAGATCGTCATTCAGGCCGGACGTCCCGAAATGATCACCATCGCCACGAATATGGCGGGTCGCGGAACCGATATCGTGCTGGGGGGCAATCCGGAACCTGAACTCGAGCGTGTTCGCGCCGACGAAAGTATGAGCGAACCGGAAAAACTCGAGCGTATCGGGCAATTGCAGCATCAATGGCAACTTCTTCATGATGAGGTGCTAAAAAAAGGTGGATTACATATTATCGGCACGGAGCGGCATGAATCCCGCCGCGTGGACAATCAGTTGCGCGGTCGTTCGGGCCGCCAGGGCGACGCGGGTTCCAGCCGTTTTTATCTCTCGCTGGAAGATCCACTGCTGCGTATCTTTGCATCTGATCGTGTGGCGAGCATCATGCAGCGGCTAAACATGCCGGAGGGCGAGGCCATTGAGCATCCCTGGGTCACTCGCGCGATAGAAAACGCCCAGCGGAAAGTGGAAGCCCGTAATTTTGACATACGGAAGCAGTTGCTGGAATACGACGATGTCGCGAACGACCAGCGCAAGGTAATATATGAGCAACGGGGTGAGCTTCTGGAGTCGCAAGACATTTCAGAAACGATTACCGCAATGCGCGACGACGTGTTGCGCAGCCTTGTCGCAGTTTATATCCCGGCGCAAAGTGTAGAGGAGGAATGGGATATTCCAGCGCTGGAAAAGGCGTTGGCCGCCGAGTATCAATTGGCGTTGCCGCTACAGGAATGGCTGGAGAAAGAGCCCGATCTGCATGACGAAAACATGCACCAGCGCATCAGTGCAGCAGCCCAGGAAATTTATTCAGCAAAGGTCGATCAGGTTAGCGCGAATGTCATGCATCAGTACGAGCGTGCCGTCATGCTGCAAAGTCTCGATATCCACTGGCGCGAGCATCTCTCGGCGCTGGACCATTTGCGTCAGGGTATCCATCTTCGAGGATATGCCCAGAAAAACCCCAAGCAGGAGTATAAGCGAGAGGCTTTTGAACTGTTCACTTCCATGCTGGAAGGAATCAAGTCGGAAGTTACCAAAACGCTCATGACTGTGCAGATAAGAAGTGAACAGCAGGTGGAAGCCGTGGCTGAAACGCAGCGTTCCCCTATAAACGTGCAGTATCACCACGCAGCTTTCGAAGAAGCGCTGGGTGAAGAGCAACCTGTCGAAGGTAGCGAGCCGAATCGAGAAGCTGAGGATCATTCGGAGAAGCATCAACCGTTCGTGCGTCAAGGGGAGAAGATCGGACGCAACGATCCATGCCCTTGCGGATCAGGGAAAAAGTATAAACAATGTCACGGCAAGCTCAGCTAACGGTTATTCGATAGGGATGTAGTCTCGAATCAGCCTCAGGCCCAAAGTATGGAAGTCACCGCACATCGATACCCCCGGCTGTAACCTGCGAGCAGGGGGTTATTCCGGAAAATCAGAGCTTGTTAAATCAGAGCTTGTTAATTTACGCGTTTCTGAAAATATTCGTCGTAGCGGAAAATGTAGTCCTTATCCGTGAGCGGCAGATGGCATGCGCGACAGGTTGCGGTGTCGTCCGGTGCTTTCGTTTTTGCGTCGGCCATGTACATTGAATATACCCAATCGCCGTTTCTGAGTTCCGGAGGCGTCACGCTTTCGCCCCAACCCGCGCCCTTGCCCATTACACCTATTTTTGACAGCTCACCTTTGACAAATTTACCATCGGCGCCTTTCAGCGGGGTTCCGTCAGCAGCTTCCCTGACCTTGTAAATCTCCATCACCGAAATGGTTCCGTTAGGAAATTCATCACCCATTTTGGCGCTATGTCCGATGGGGTTGATATAGATCTCGCGGACTTGTTTGACGTCGGCTCGCTGCACATCAGATAAAAACTTTGGCCAGCTCTTATAATCCGCAGGTACGGGCAATTCGCCATCCGAGTATTTTTGAACCTGAGGCGATGGTGGCACCTGGGCACACCCTACAAACACGATAGCCACCACCGTAGCCGTAACAATCCCCCATGTAACATGTTTCATCTTTTTTCTCCTATTGTCGAACGACGCCAAGAATTCGCATCAGCTGTTTTTAAGGGCTGTCGGCTAGCACCATTGATCTTATAGCCTTTCAGATTGAAAGGAAATTGGCTGCAAAATCATATTTATGCATGCTCTCCATCCGTGATTACAAGTTCATATCAACGGACAATAGAGCATGATTAATTTGCCCGAGTTCTATACTAGCGTTGGAGAGACGTTGTTGCAAGAATAATCGGCTGATCAAAATGGATCGAAAAACCGGTGGTACGCTCGAAACAACAGGAGCCATTCAGCAGATAACGATATCCAAAAATGCTCTATCATGCGTTGCCAATTTCTCAATTCCTTCAAGTTGGTCGTGTCGCACACAATTTCCCGGAAGCTGAAAGATTGCGGAATATTTCTGCGCGACCGAATCTTTCCGGCATGCCTTTCACGCAGACGCCATACCATGGTGGCGCAACAGGGCATCTATTTTTGGCTCACGCCCTCGAAACGCGATAAATGAATCCAGCGCATCACGACTTCCACCCATTGCAAGAATTTCCTCCCGGAAGCGGGCCCCGATTTCGCGATTGACTACCACCCCGGCAGAGTTTTCCTCAAAAAGACTATAGGCATCGGCAGATAAGACTTCCGCCCACTTGTAGCTGTAATAACCGGCAGCATAGCCCCCGCCAAAAATATGTGAAAAACTATTGGGAAACCGATTGAATTCAGGAGGGATAATTACCGCAACCTGCTTACGGATCTCATCCAGTAATTGTTGCGCCGTTTTTTCTCCACCAGGGCTGAAATCGGCATGAAGGTGCATATCGAATAGCGCGAATTCTATCTGGCGGAGCATTTGTAAGCCGCTCTGGAAATTCTTCGCCGCCAGCATCTTTTCGAATAAATCGCGTGGAATAGATTGATTGCTACCCACGCGCTCCGCCGACACGGCGTTGGCGAAGCCATCCGGGGCGGGAGGCGGAGCATGGCGCGTTTCCTGCGGACTGCCGCTTTGCGGTAACGGGTCGACGCGCTGAGTCATGTCACGCAGGACTTCCCATTCCCAGCAAAAATTTTCCATGAACTGGCTGGGTAGTTCCACTGCATCCCATTCCACGCCATGAATGCCCGATACGCCCAAATCTTCCACCTGCGTAAGCAAGTGGTGCAGCCCATGACCGAATTCATGAAATAACGTAATCACATCGTCATGCGTGAACAAGGCGGGCCGAGGTTGACCATCGAGATGAACGGGTGCGGAAAAATTGCAGTTAAGGTATGCAACCGGAACCTGGATGCTTTCTTTCCCCTTTACTTCACCTTCGCCGATACGGCGACGGCTTATAGCGTCATCCATCCATCCTCCGCCTCTCTTGCCTGGGCGCGCGTAGAGGTCAAGATAAAACCGGCCGATCAGATTTTCCTGAATATCAATGATATTAAAAAGCTTTACGTCGGTGTGCCAGAGCTGAACATCGCCAGCCTTTACCTGGGCAATGGTAATGCCATAAAGATTTTCTACCACCTTGAACATGCCTGGCAGCACGCTGGTTTCAGGAAAATACTGCTTCACCTCTTGTTCAGAGAATGCATAGCGGTCGAGGCGCAGTTTTTCGCTTACATAAGCCAGATCCCATGCTTCGACATTTTGCAATCCCATTTTTTTAGCGGAAAATTGACGTAATTCCCTGAGATCGCGCTTGGCGTGCGGTCTTGCCCTGACGGCGAGTTCACTCAAAAAATTCAACACCTGTTTTGGAGTCGAGGCCATTTTGGCCGCAAGCGAGACTTCGGCATAGCAATCAAATCCCAGTAGCTGCGCCTCTTCCTTGCGCAGTTGAAGTATTTTCGCGATAAGCGGTGTGTTATCCAGATCGGCAGCGTTTTCGGTCTGCGAAGCCGGTGTTCTGATCTCGCTGGCGCGAGCAGAATAAGCGCGATACATCGTTTCGCGCAGTGCCCGGTTGTCGGCATACTGCATGATGGGCATGTATGATGGGGCGTGCAGCGTAAATTTCCACCCTGGGACATTATCCTTTTCCGCGATCACCCGCGCTGTTTGCACTGTATCGTCGGGAATACCGGAAAGTTCATCTGCGTTGTGTATATGCAATACAAAATTGTTGGTGGAATCAAGCAGGTTATCGTTGAATCTGGAACCCAGTGCCGACAGCTCTTCCTGAATCTGGAGAAATCGCTTTTTTTTCTCGGGCGGCAGCTCTGCCCCACCCAGGCGAAAATCCCGCAAGTCGTTTTCGATTATCTTCTTTCGAGCCTGGCTCAGGCTTTCAAACTCCTGGCTGTTGCGAAGTTGTTTGAATTTTTCAAAGAGGACAGGGTCTTGCGCCAATTCCGCATAATATTGCGTAACCAATGGCAGGTTGGCGTTGTATGTCTCACGCAACTCCGGGGTATTCGCCACCGCATTCAAGTGTGACACCTGTCCCCACGACCGAGACAGGCATTCATTGGCATCCGTTATCGGTTGCACGAAATTCTGCCAGGTCGGCATGGCATTATCATTACGTATCCCGTCGATAGTGTTGCGACCATCGCTCAGCAACTGCCTTACCGCCGGGGTGATGTGTTCGATTCGAATATCCGCAAAGCGCGGAAGTCCGGAAAAATCAAGCAGAGGATTCATCATATTGTCGAGAATAATAAGTTCAGTTGCAGTGGACGAAAATGACAACGCAGGGCTGGGGCGCAACTTCGGAACCTCAACCTTCGTGCACGATGTTACCGTTTATCAAAGTGTATTTTACCCTGCCTGGCAATTCCATACCGAGAAACGGGGTGTTCTTGCCTTGGCTTTTCAGTGCGGTCGCTTCCACCGTCCAGTATTGCTCGGGGTCGAAAATGCACAAATCGGCGGTGGCGCCAAGAGACAGGCAGCCAGCTTCCACACCAAGTATACGAGCAGGTTCGACGGTGATTTTCGCCAATACCCGGGCCAAGGGAACACCTTTTTCCGCCCCCCATTTCAAGACCAGCGGCAACAATAGTTCCATACCGGTGGCGCCGGCCTCGGCCTCGGCGAAAGGTAGCAATTTGTGATCCTCATCCACTGGTGCGTGATCCGAGCATACCGCATCTATCGTACCGTCGATAAGGCCGGCTCGTAGCGCGTCGCGATCCCCCAAGGCGCGCAGTGGTGGAATGAGATGGCAATTGGAGTTGAAGAAGCCGATATCCATTTCGGAAAGATGTATATGGTTGGCCGATACATCGCAGGTAATGGGCAGGCCTTGCTGGCGGGCCGCACGAATCATGGCGACGCCTTCCGCGCTCGAGATACGGCATAGATGAACCCTGGCGCCTGTTTCCCTCGTCATCATGATAATATTCGCCAGTGCGACGGTTTCCGCGCAAACAGGCACCGGGGGCAAGCCCAATCGCGTCGCTACTTCGCCGTCATGCGCCACACCACCGTCGGCAAGATTCGTATCCTGGGGACGTAGCCAAACCATGAAGCCGAAGGTGGAAGCATATTGCATTGCGTGCATCATCACACGTATGTTCGGAAGCGGCATATTCGACTGGCCAAAAGCGACGCATCCGGCATCACGTAATTCAGCCATTTCTGTCAACCGTTCACCTTTCAGACCTTGAGTAAGTGCGCCGACTGGATAAACATGGGCCTGATTGAGGCTCCTGGCACGATGCTTCAGCATTTCCACCAACCCCGGTTCGTCCAGCACGGGATCAGTATCGGGAGGACATGCCAGGCTGGTGATGCCGCCGGCTACTGCTGCAGCCATTTCGGATTCGAGGGTAGCTTTATATTCGAAACCCGGTTCGCGCAACCGCGCCGATAAATCCACCAAGCCGGGACACACAATCATGTTTCTCGCATCAATTTCCCGATTGGCATGAAAACCATGCGGGCTTTCACCCAGGCCGACGATTTTGCCTGCTGCAATGAACACATCCATGATGGCGTCGGTGCCGCTCTTCGGGTCTATGAAACGGCCGCCCCTGATGATTTTTCTCATCGCTTTCAATTGCCTGCCAAAATCGACATTACCGCCATCCGTACCGCGATGCCGAATGTCACTTGCGGCAGGATTACCGATTGCTTGCCGTCGGCAACCACAGAATCGATTTCGACACCCCGATTCATCGGGCCGGGGTGTAAAACAATAGCGTCGGGCTTCGCCAGCGCCAGCCTCTCTTGGGTGAGTCCATAATATTTGAAGTATTCCTCCGTGCTGGGGAGGCGGGCACTTAGCATGCGCTCGCTTTGCAGACGCAACATCATCAGCACATCCACATCTTTCAGCCCCGGCGCCATCTCATGATAAACATGTACACCAAGACGTTCGACCTTCGAAGGGAGCAGCGTTTTGGGTGCAATGACGCGCACTTCCGGCACACCGAGTGTCGTTAGCGCATGAATTTGGGAACGCGCCACGCGGGAGTGCAAGATATCGCCGACTATCGCTACTCGAAGGTTACGAAAGTCGGGTTTGAAACGGCGAATGGTGAACACATCGAGCAACCCCTGTGTAGGATGCGCATGACGACCGTCTCCTGCATTGATGACATGAATCTCGGGCCGAACATGGCGGGCGATCAGGTGTGCCGCTCCGCTTTGCGAGTGCCGCACCACAAACATGTCGGCATGCATCGCGGAAAGATTGTTCACCGTATCCAGCAGCGTTTCACCCTTGGATTGCGAGGAAACGGCAATGTTGAGGTTGACCACGTCGGCCGACAAGCGTTTTGCCGCAATTTCAAAGGTTGTGCGAGTGCGTGTACTGGGTTCAAAGAATAAATTGAATATGGATTTACCGCGCAGCAAGGGTACCTTCTTGACATCGCGCTCCGTAACTCCGACGAAAGACTCGGCGGTGTCGAGGATATTCAACAGAATAGCGGCGGACAGCCCCTCGGTAGTAAGCAGGTGTTGCAATTCGCCATTCTTGTTCAGTTGCGGATTATTCACGGGTTATACATCGTCCCGTCGTTTGTCATGCAGACTCAAACTCAATTTTCCGCTGTCGGCCTTTTCAAGCGCGAGCATTTTGTCCGAGGGCAAGTCAAGCGTTGCTCCAATATATTCGGCGGCGATGGGGAGTTCTCTACCGCCGCGGTCTACCAGTGCAGCGAGGCGAACGCTCGCTGGCCTGCCATAATCAAATAATTCATTGATAGCGGCACGTATGGTGCGCCCGGTATAAAGCACATCATCTATTAAAATTATGTGGCTACCTTCCACTTTGAATGGGATATCCGAGGGTTTAACCTGAGGATGCAGGCCGATCTGGTTGAAGTCGTCCCGATAGAACGAGACATCCAGCGCGCCCAAGGGAAGCGAAAGCTTCAAATCGTGGTGCAACCGTTGCGAGAGCCATACCCCTCCCGTGTGGATTCCAACGAGCGCAGTGCTCGTTTCAACATCGGGTCGTATTCTTACGGTTAGCTCGGCCAGTAATTTTTCTGCATCAGGTAGTCGCATTTCGTCCGTCAAAAAAGGTTTGCAATATCAGTTGAGCCGCTACTTGATCCAATAGCGGTTTTTGTTTCTTCTTATTAACGCCGGCTTCCCGCAGTGCTGCCCTAGCTTCAATTGAAGTATAGCGCTCGTCCACCAGTACTGTTTTGATGCCAAAACGGCCTTCAAGACGCCGCGCAAAACGGCGGCTTCGCCGGGTCAATTCATGTTCCGTACCATCTGCATGAATAGGCATACCCACTGCCAGCAGCACCGGATGCCACTCAGAAATTAACCGGGCGATGTTTGCGAAGCATTCCACGGTATTCTTGTTGCATACGGTGGCAAGAGGATGCGCTAAAGCCAGTTCCAGGTTCCCCACGGCAACGCCGATGCGCTTCTCGCCAAAATCAAAAGCCAAAACTGCCCCGGTAAGGTGGTTTTCAATATTCATGGCGGACAGTCACAGGACAAGCCCGCATGCCCTGATGGACCGTTGCCGATGAATAGAACATGGTTATCAAGAATGCCCCACTTCATCCGACAGACTTGATAAATCGATGCCGAGCAGACGCATCGCTGCCGTCAAACGATCCTCAACCGGCAATTCAAAGATGATATTCGGTGATGCAGGCACGGTGAGCCATGTATTCTGGGATAACTCATGCTCTATCTGCCCCGGAGCCCATCCTGAATAACCCAATGCTACGAATAATTCTTCTGGGCTTTCCCCGCTTGCTATCGCTCGTAGAATATCAAGTGAGGTAGTCAGCCCGACCTTGTCATGTACTACCATAGTGGATTGCCAGTCACCGACGGGCTGATGCAGTACGAAGCCGCGATCCAGTTGTATCGGTCCGCCAAACATGATTGGCAGCTCTCTTACCGCCGCGTCATCGGAAGAAATATCCAGTTGATCCAGCAGGTCCTTGAGGGTAAGGTCGATGGGCCGGTTGACCACCAGACCCAGGGCACCCTGATCACTATGCTCGCAGATATATGTTAGCGTCTTCGAGAAGAAGGGGTCTGCCAGGGCGGGCATGGCGATCAAAAAATGGTGGGTCAAGTTGACGCTTTGCATGGATAGGCTGATTGCATCCCGCTATGAGATATTTCCAGAGTCTGAATTTGCCGGCACCTGATCCAGAGACTGTCGGCTTTTTCGTTTAGTTGCAGGCAGGTTCATTTTTCATGAGCATTCGGGTAACAATATAATTTATATCTGCCGGTATCTCCGCCTGTGCGCGCTAAACGGCTTTACTGTCATTGTAGAACGAATCCGTTTTTAGTAGTGCGTTTTGAAGAAACCGGAGTTGCTCCGATTCAACGAACCCATCCAGTCGGTAGTACCAAGTGCTCTCTCGGCAACTGTCGATCAATCGGGGAGTTCAAGCCCCGAGATTTCGGCTTGGCACATTCATTATACGAATAATGGGAGTTTTGATTGCCATGATGGCTAAGCCCGAATTCTTGCGACGTATGCAGTTGAACTGGAGGCCGGCGATAAGTTCGGGCATCGTTGCCGGCGTGGTTGCCACCGGAGCCCAGATTTTCCTATGGCTGGTATTCACGGACGCGTTGCCAGAGATCTTTTATAGAGATGCGCGTTTGACCGCAGCTATTCTTCTAGGGCAAGGCGTTCTACCGCCACCGGCCACGTTCAACTGGAAGGTGATGATAATCGCGACAGTTATTCACTTTGCGATTTCCATTGCTTACAGCCTGATTCTGTCCCGTTTGCTTTCCCATATCAACACGATGCTTTACCTGTTCGCGGGTTCTATCTACGGATTGATAGTATATGCAATAAACATGTATGGCGTAACGGCTATTTTCCCCTGGTTTTCAGAGGCGCGCGACTGGATTACGGTTGTAACGCACATCGTATTTGGAATTTCTCTGGCCGGCACCTACAAAGTCTTGTCGAGAACTTACTCTCCATGATGCAAGAGTTTAACGACAAGCACATGAAAAGTATCTTTGGGGTTCGGCCCTTGAACGTCACTATCCACCGCAATACATTTCTCGTCCGTTATCTCGGTTTGGCAAAAGTGGCAGTAGTTTTCCCAGTCCCTGTTATAGATCGGGATATTCTCCTGGGGAATATTAATTCTAAAGTCATCAATAATTTCCTGCATTACCGGCAATCTGGCGCAAAGATAAATATCTATGCTTCTAGGCCAGTTGACTGGCTCGGGATACAGGCCCGACAGCGTATGCAGAATAGCGGAACGAAATTCCTCGGCGGCCTCATTCCTGCGTTTACGGTAAATTAATTCGTAAATCCCCGCAACAACGATCGCGCCGCCGAGTAGAACCAGAGGCCACATGGGTACTTGATCGAAGTATGCCGTTATCTGGTCATACGGTGAGATGTAGTCGTTACCTTCATTCATATATTCTTCTCCAGTTATTTTGTCCTGCTATAAAAGTATTCGAGCGGGCATAGCGGTTTGCCCATTTTGTTTCATATTATTTTTCATTTCAGGCCCGCCTTGATATTACCCCTGCCTATCACTCTGCGCTGGGCGTCGTCGATAAATTCAATAAATTGAGCCACAACAGGATTTCAATCTTGTATAGAAGGAATATCACCTGAAGATTATAAGCATTGGAACGTCGCGGTCAATTACCTGAATTTCTGAATCCGGCAGTTGACGGCTTATTATTCAGCTCATTTGCCAACCAAGCGCTGTAATCGAAAAGGATTTTTTGCTTTCTGTCAGGCTTCATCTTCTTGGTAACTCGCTACGGAGCAGATTGAACAGCTTTTGCGGCGGGGCGGGGTTGCCTAGCGGAGATACGCTCATTCATGATCGTACCGGTTAGCATTCACGTAAACATGCAACATTTGCAGGCTCCGACACCTGATCATTGAGTATCGGTCATGTGCAGGATTAACATTTGCCACAGTGCTATTTGCAAGATGTGGGGCGATGTTGAGGTAGTGCGGTTCCTGCGGTAAGACCTGGCACGCCGGCAGCAGGGTGCGTGTTGTCGTTACAAATCCATTTTATGCCATCGGTTGTAGCCAAAACCAGCGTTCTGCCAGTGCCGTCATTCAAGAGTTCCGGACTTACCCCATTACTCTTGAATGTTGCCGTTACCTGAAAGCCGGAAGCAAGGGGGACCGCCGTAAGGCCTGCAACATATTTTCCGGTCTGTGTTTTCACCAGGGTATCAAACTCTTCTTTAGTAGGCCATCTGCCATTATCCGAATGGAACGCGGAGACAGGCGCTTTTACGCTATCCAGAAGATCAACCGCTTCAGCAACCTGAGTCCGAGCCTGGGAATCCTGATAAAGCAGATATGCAGGTGGAATCGCAACGGTTACTAGAATACCGATAATCGCGAATACCATCATCAATTCGATCAAGGTCAAGCCCTTCTTGTCCAGCGCCATCCTGATAAAGCTCCTTTGGTTAGAACTCGTGCTATATCCAGTACTTTTCACCCCATGTATCATTTAATAAGCAGCACTGGGATTGTTGATTGCTGAATAATTTTGCTGGCTACCGAACCCAGCAAGATTCCCTTGACCGCCCCCAACCCCCGCGGCCCGATGATTATTTGGTTACAGTTTAATCCCTTCGCATAATGCAGAATCATATCCTGCGGGGTTCCTACCGTGATATGAAGCTGGTAACCGATATCGGCCTGATCCAGCAATTCACTTGCTGCCCGCAACTCTTTCATCCCTTCCCCCTGCTGATACAGTTCAATACTCTCTTTGTCTATAAACAGAGGTACATTCCCGCGCTGCGGGAATTGCACGTTCAGCAAATGGATCTCCGGTTTTTCCTTGTACCAATCGACAAGGGTGGTAAATGTCGCAATCGCTCTATTAGAAGCGTCCGAGCCATCCACCGGCAACAAGAATTTCAGCATATGTTTTCTCCACCAAAAGAGCAGCTATTTTGCGACAACTATTACGGCTTGTTCACATCATCCACCAGATCCACACCGTCTGCACTTTTGGCCTGCGCCCGCGCGGCAAGCCATTTGCCGGTTACTACAACCAGCAGCGCGCCACAGGCGGGGGCAAGCCAGTGCAGGTAAGCTGCATTCGTATCGACCCATTCCTTGCTGACCGCGTCGGTAACGCTCATGTCTCCCGCGATCCAGCCCAGCAAGCCGGCACCGATGGGAATGGTGACGGGAAAACGGTCCATCAGTTTCATCACCAGCTTGCTACCCATAACGATGATGGGCACGCTCACCACCAGCCCGAAAGCGACCAGCTCGATACTCCCCCTGGCCGCGCCCGCAATCGCAATGACGTTATCGAGGCTCATCACCGCGTCGGCAATAATGATAGTCTTGATCGCCCCCAAAAGCGTTGTGCTGGCATCAACTTTATGCCCATTACCCTGCGGCTCAGGCTGAAGCAGCTTGGTACCGATCCAAATTAGCAACAGCGCGGCAAAAATCTTCAGGAATTGAACCGCCAGCAAATTGAGGGCAAAGAAAACCAGCAACACGCGCAGCCCGATCGCGCCGAAAACCCCCCAAAAGATACCGAGATTTCGCTGCTTCTCTGGCAGCCGCCGACATGCCAGCGCGATGACGACCGCGTTATCACCGCCCAGGACGATATCGATAGCGATGATTTGGAGTACCGCGACCCAGAATTGCGGACTGGCGAAGTCCATAAATAAGTCTCTGAAATTAAGTGTCTACGTAAAATTTGGGCAAGAAGATATAGTCCTCCTTGAATGGGTCGTTACCGTAATTATACCAGCGTCTTGCTCACTCGCTCTCAGCGTGAATGAATTGAAGAATTTCCGATTTGCGCGGCGCGGTGTCTTGGTATCCCAGCTCAATCAATGCACGACAGAAGGGTTCTTCATACAGAATATAGCTCAGCAGCGCCGAGCCGTCCCGTCGCATTGCACCGATGTTTCGAAACAAAAGCCGGACGGTACGCGGTAGGGCGTGCGCATGCTGTTCGGCAATTTTATTGATTTCAACGCTGGGAGAAATTACCATCGATTTGATCTGGCGTAGCGGCATGCCGTTATTTTTCAGATTCTCATCCGGGATCATCCCGATGATATTGTTGATGCGCTGCAATCGCTCCAGGTCGACGTAAAGACTGTCGAGAAAAAGACTGCCCATAACATGACCTCCTATCTGTGCCAACGTGGGGTAGCTGTCGACGCTGACACGGCCGGGTTGGGCTTCGACAGCCTTGCGTACGCCTATTACGAGCACTCGTTCCGCGCCAAGATGCAGCGCTGGACTGATAGGCGCGAGCTGGCGCATGGACCCGTCGCCGAAATATTCGCGATTGAGCCTTATTGCTGGAAAAAGAATGGGAATAGCGGAGGACGCCATCAGATGCTCAACCCCGATGCGCGCCGATACGCCGACGCGGCGTTCCCGTTTCCAGGGTGCTATGCCGTCAACGCCCTCATAGAATGTAACCGACTGGCCGGAAGTATAGCCCCAGGCCGTGATGCCCAGCGCATGCAAAGCGCCTGCTTCGATACTTCTCTGAATGCCGTGAAGCGGCAAGTTACATTCCAGTAATTGAGCCAGCGGCGAATTGTCCAACAGGGAAAGTACACTGCGCTTTTTCAAGCGGCCGATCAGTAGTGAAGCCATCCAGCGCGCGGCGTTTCCATATACGCCGATGGGATCGGAGCGATAGGCCTGGCTGACGTGGGCATTCTCCCATACCGCCGACAGATCGCGCACTCCATTGTGAAAATTCCGCGCCGAAACTGCGAGACTTGCGGCATTGAATGCTCCGGCGGAAGTACCGCAAATCACAGGAAAGGGATTGCGCGTCGTCTTTGGCAACATTTCGGCGATGGCTTGCAATACTCCCACCTGGTAGGCGGCGCGTGCGCCACCGCCAGTCAGCACAAGTCCGATCTTAGGCGGTGTCGAGGATGGTTGTTTTGAACTCATTCACCAGCAGCCAAATCTGCTCCTGATTATGGTGCCTCATGCAGGATCGCCTCGAGAAAAATCATTCCGGTACTCGACAGCCTGTCCGCGCAAACAGGACTTCCGTGATCCCAGCAATTCAATCGCGCCTGTTTGTTCCTGTCATATTCTCCGGCCTTACCCAGCCATCAAATTGCTCGGCTGTAACATGACCCGAAGCAATCGCTGCTTCTCTCAGAGCCATGTCTTCGTGATGTGCTTTCCTTGCGATTTCTGCTGCCGCATCATAGCCGATGTAGGGGGTGAGCGCTGTAACAAGCATTAACGAATTATGCATCAGCTCATCAATACGTTCGATATTGGCTGTTATCCCTGCCGCGCAATGATCGTTGAAGCTTGTCATGCCGTCCGCAAGCAGGCGAATGCTTTGCAGAAAGTTATGGATGATAAGCGGTTTCATGACATTTAGCTCAAAATTTCCCATGGAACCGCCAAAATTAATCGCCACGTCGTTACCCATCACCTGGCAACAGATCATGATCAGCGCTTCCGATTGAGTAGGGTTGACCTTTCCCGGCATAATGGAACTGCCCGGCTCATTTTCGGGGATTTTTAATTCACCGATACCGCAGCGGGGGCCCGAAGCGAGCCAACGGATATCATTGGCGATCTTCATCAATGACGCAGCCAGCGTTTTCAGTGCACCATGGGCATGAACCAGTGCATCGTTAGCGGCCAGTGCCTCAAACTTATTGTGCGCCGTGACAAACGGCAGATTCGTCAACCTCCCCAATTCGGCTGCTGCACGGACGGCAAATTCAGGATGAGTGTTCAGACCTGTTCCCACCGCAGTCCCACCCAAGGCCAGTTCATGCAAATGTGGAAGCGATGCGTTCACATGCTCGAGTCCGTGATCCAGTTGCGAAACATAACCCGAGAACTCCTGTTCCAATGTCAGTGGCGTCGCATCTTGCAGATGAGTGCGGCCGATTTTGACAATACCCGAAAACTCTTCCGCTTTGGCGGCCAAAGTCCGTCTCAACGCAACAATGGCAGGTATCAATTGCCGATTGATCGAGTGTATCGCTGCCACATGCATCGCGGAAGGAAATACGTCGTTGGACGATTGCCCCTTGTTCACGTCGTCGTTGGGATGGATTCTGGATTCGGCGCCGCGTCCGCTCCCGAGCAACTCGGAAGCACGATTCGCCAATACCTCATTCATGTTCATGTTGGTCTGGGTACCGGAACCTGTCTGCCATACCACAAGGGGAAATTCCGCATCATGGCGACCCGAAATTACCTCGTCGGCAGCCTCCGTAATAACAGCGGCGACATCGGCATCCAGCAGACCTAAATCGCAATTGACGCTGGCTGCTGCGCGCTTTACCAGCGCAAGCGCGTGAAGCAGTGCGAATGGAAAGCGTTCGAAGGAAATTCTGAAGTTTTGCAGCGAACGTTGCGTCTGCGCACCCCACAGCGCATTGACGGGCACTTGCATCATGCCCATGCTGTCGCGTTCTTCGCGGTAACTCATGCAGACCTTCGGCTAGATGAAAAGATGAGATATTTCCGGATATGTGGCCGGAACGGAAGCTGGATTTACCGATCGATTCATCACCGGGGGATAAAGCGCAGTATTGAGAAGTCGCACGGCAAGCAGTCGAGATCGGTTTTCAGGGCTCTTTCCGGGATTGGTCGAATCGACCGGTTTATTTCCATATCTTCGGCCCATTCATGCGGGCTGGCGATTAAATCTGTATAACCAAAACCGTCCTGATCAGTTTTCAAGACGGAATGAAACTTCACCAGGCTGGCCGGTTTCAGGATCGATCCAGTCGGACATCCCAATCTCTTCCTCCGCCTGCTCCAGGGTTTCCCCTGGCTCATAATCGGATTCCGCATTGTATTCCATATCCTGCGTAGCTTCGAGCAGCGTCGGAAAGGGACCGAAAATCCTGTCGCTCTCCTTCTCATCATGCCAATAAAAACCATCGGGACGTTCGACAATACGCTTGGTGTCGTAATCGCGTGACGCTGGTGGAATCTTATCAACCATGACTACCTCCACTAGGATTTACAGATTGAACTGGCTTTAATGTTATCCTCGTTTACAGAATTTTACTAGTGTAAATGGTTCATGCAGACAAAATGACATTGATTATTGACGTTGGTTGTCGCCATGGCGCGTATTGGAAGAAGATGCCGAGGACCGCTTCCGATCGATCGGAAAAAACAACCGGATTTCGGTGTTTCCATTGTGAGCGTTATTGAAGAGGAGAAAAATGTATAAAATTCATCCGAAAAACACATGTTTATATCTCTGGCTGAGGGGCGGCTCATCACTTCTCGGGAGCAGTCTAATCCGAGATGCCAACCGCCAAGCTCAGAAGTCCCTTTCTGAACGGGGAAACGGCCAACTCGAAGCTGGGCTGCTGGTTGTAGCCGATTTGGTGGCTTTTTCCCCCGGTCTTTTTCTCCACAGGTTCCTCGACCGCTTCCTTGGACGCTTTTTTAACTGGTTTTTTCGGCAGGTTCCACCACTGCCGCTTTCCTGGCTGACGTTTTTTTGCTGGTCGCGGATTTTTTCACAGTTACGGGTTTCTTTGCCACGGATTACTTGGTAGTCGCCGTTTCAACCTCCAGGCAAGATTACTCCGGGCCTACAGCATGTTGCGCTGCTATATTTACCGCTATACAAAGCAAAGATTCCACAGCATTCGCGATCAGTATAAAGATCAAGCATATTGATCCGGTTTCTCCATTCAGTCCCAGTTTAACGCGCCCCCTGTCTGGTACTCTGTAACGCGGGTTTCAAAAAAGTTTTTTTCCTTGTTCAAGTCGATCATTTCCGACATCCAGGGAAAAGGATTGCTGGCACCCGGATAGAGGATATCCAGACCGATCTGCTGGCAGCGGCGATTGGCGATATAGCGCAAGTATTCCTTGAACATTGGCGCATTCAATCCCAGGACGCCACGCGGCAACGTATCCTCCGCATAACGGTACTCCAGTTCCACCGCTTTCTGCATCAGCGCGCTGATTTCATCGCGGAACGCTTTGGTCCATAAATGCGGATTTTCCATTTTGACCTGATTAACGACATCTATGCCGAAATTGCAGTGCATGGATTCGTCCCGCAGAATATATTGATACTGTTCCGCTGCACCCGTCATTTTGCTATTCCTGCCGAGCGCCAGAATTTGTACGAAACCCACGTAAAAGAACAGTCCTTCCATGATGCAGGCGAATACAATCAGGCTCCTCAACAACTTCTGATCGGCTTCAGGTGTGCCGGTCTCGAATGCCGGGTCAGTGAGTGTGTCGATGAATGGAATCAGGAATTCGTCTTTTTCCCGAATTGACGCCACTTCATGATAGGCGTTGAAAATCTCGCCTTCGTCCAGGCCCAGCGATTCGACGATGTACTGGTAGGCATGCGTATGGATCGCTTCTTCAAACGCCTGGCGCAACAGATACTGTCGACATTCCGGGTTGGTGATGTGGCGGTAGGTGCCGAGTACGATATTGTTGGCAGCCAGAGAATCAGCGGTAACAAAAAAGCCCAGGTTTCGCTTGATCAGGCGGCGTTCATCCTCGGTCAACCCATCGGGGTCTTTCCATAAGGCGATGTCCGCGCTCATGTTGATTTCCTGTGGCATCCAATGGTTGGCGCAGGCGGAAAGATACTTCTCCCATGCCCACTTGTATTTGAACGGCACCAGTTGATTGACATCCGCCTTGCAATTGATGATGCGCTTGTCTTCAACCGATAGGCGCCGATTTATAGTATCGGCAACAGGCTTGTCATTATTTTCGCTATTTTGCGCTTCAAGTCCATTCAAATCGGCGCCTTGCGGGCTCAGCCTGGATGCGGTCAGCACTCTTGCGTCGCTCGACGCACCGTTTATTCGTGGCATCCCTGATTGCACGGTCTCGTCCTCAAATGTCAGCATATTGATCTCCTTTTGTTTTCCGATTCCTCAAAACTATTATTGGCATGATTCGCACTCGGGATCATCGATGCCACAATAACTCACGTCGGTTGTCGCCGCGCTCACCGGCATGTTTCCTTCTATGGGCACCGCGTTCAGGGAGCCTGCTCTGCCCGTGGATTTTTCCGCTGAAGTTGCGCCCAGTGAGCGCAAATAATAGGTGGTTTTCAAGCCGCGCAGCCAGGCCAGTTTATAAGTCTCATCCAGCTTTTTCCCGGATACACCCGCCATATAGATATTGAGGGATTGTGCCTGGTCGATCCACTTCTGCCGACGTGCCGCCGCCTCGATCAACCACTGTGGATCGAACTCGAAAGCGGTGGTATATAGCCTGCGAATATCGGCCGGCACCCGGTCTATCTGGCCCAGGGCGCCATCAAAGTACTTCAGGTCCGAAATCATGACTTCGTCCCAGAGTCCCATTTTCTTCAGGTCGTTTACCAGGAATTCATTTGCCATGGTGAACTCGCCCGATAAATTGGATTTGACGTAAAGGTTCTTGAAGGCCGGTTCGATGCTGGCGGATACACCGATAATATTGGAAATGGTTGCGGTCGGGGCAATTGCAAGGCAGTTGGAGTTGCGCATGCCATGTTCTCTTATGCGCTCGCGCAGTGCATCCCATTCAAGCGTGGCCGACCTGTCTATCTCGATGTAACCGCCGCGCTCCTCGCGCAAAAGATCCAGCGTATCCTGCGGCAGAATCCCGCGATCCCAAAGGCTGCCGCGATAGGAAGCATAACGTCCGCGCTCTTCGGCCAACTCGGTGGAGGCCCAATAGGTGTGGTAAGCAACCGCTTCCATTGTGTGATCGGCAAATTCCACCGCCTCATTTGAGGCATAGGGGATGCGCAGCATATGCAGGCAATCCTGGAAGCCCATGATGCCCAGTCCAACCGGGCGATGCTTGAGGTTAGCATTCCGTGCCTTGGCGACGGCGTAGAAATTGATATCGATCACATTGTCCAGCATGCGCATGGCGGTGCTGATAGTGCGCTTGAGCTTGACGGCATCGAGTTCGCCGTCGGCAATATGTGCTGACAGGTTGACCGACCCCAGGTTGCACACTGCGATTTCGTGGTCATTGGTATTGAGGGTTATCTCGGTGCAGAGATTGGAACTATGCACTACTCCAATGTGGCTTTGCGGCGAACGAATATTGCAGGCATCCTTGAAAGTGATCCATGGGTGCCCGGTTTCAAATAACATGCTGAGCATTTTGCGCCATAACTGCTGCGCGGGAATTTTCTTGTGCAGGCTGAGTTCGCCGCGCGCGGCCTTCTCCTCGTAGGCGAGATAAGCCTGCTCGAACGGCTTGCCGAATTTTTCATGCAGGTCAGGCACGTCCGACGGTGAAAAAAGCGTCCATTCGCCCCCCTCCATGACGCGCTTCATGAACAGGTCGGGAACCCAGTTGGCGGTATTCATGTCGTGGGTGCGGCGGCGGTCATCGCCGGTATTCTTGCGCAGATCGAGAAACTCCTCGATATCCAGGTGCCACGATTCCAGGTAGGCGCAAACCGCGCCTTTGCGCTTGCCGCCCTGATTTACCGCCACCGCAGTGTCTGACACCACCTTGAGGAAAGGCACCACGCCTTGCGACTTGCCGTTTGTACCCTTGATGTGCGAGCCCATCGCCCGTACCGGTGTCCAATCATTGCCCAACCCTCCGGCATACTTGGCGAGCAGGGCATTTTCCTTGATGGCCTCGTAAATGCCATCGAGGTTGTCCGGCACCGTGGTGAGGTAGCATGAAGACAACTGCGAACGGCGGGTCCCTGAATTAAACAGGGTTGGCGTGGAACTCATGAAATCGAAATTCGAGAGCACATGGTAGAACTCCAGTGCGCGCACCTCGCGGTCAATTTCGTTCAGCGCAAGCCCCATTGCCACGCGCATGAAAAATGCCTGCGGTAACTCGATACGGCTGCTCCGTATATGCAGGAAATAACGGTCATACAAGGTTTGCAAACCCACATAGCCGAATTGAAGGTCGCGGTCTGCATCCAGCGCCTTGGCCAAGCGCGGCAGGTCAAACTGCGCCAGTCGTTCATCCAGCAGTTCGGCATCGATGCCGCGCTTGATGAAGTCAGTAAAATACTCCGCATAGCGGTCCGACATCTCCTGTTGCGACACTTCTTCGCCCAGCACTTCGAAACGGAGGGAATGCAACAATAACCGCGCAGTGACATAGCTGTAGGCTGGGTCTTTTTCAATTAGCGTGCGCGCCGACAGCACCAGCGATTTTCTTACCTCTTCCAGAGGAACACCGTCGTACAAGTCCTTCAGTGTGGCTTTCAGTATCAGCGCCGAGTTCACGACTTCGCCCAGGCCTGAACAGGAAGATTCGATCAACGTCAGCAGGCGCTCCGTATCCAGCGGAATCCTGATGCCGTTCTCGATTACATTCAGAATGCTGGCCGGTGCTTCCACCATGCCCATTTCTTTCTGACTTGCCCGCTTCCGCGCGCGATCCTCACGGTAAAGCACATAAGCGCGCGCCACATCATGCTCTCCAGAGCGCATCAATGCGAGTTCCACCTGATCCTGGATATCCTCGATATGAAAAGTTCCGCCCGAAGGCTGCCGGCGAATCAATGCATTGACCACGTCATCGGTCAGTCGCGCCACCAATTCGCGCACCCTGGCGGAAGCCGCGCCCTGGCCGCCATTGACGGCGATAAATGCTTTTGTCATGGCAATGGAAATCTTGGCCGGTTCGAACGCGGCCACAGAACCATTGCGACGAATGATCTTGTATTGCGAATAGCGGGTGTCCTGGGCGGGAAGCGCCGAAGAAAATTCGCGCTCCGCTACTGCCGGACGGTTCATGTGATCTGTTACAAGCTGCATGTCTGATTCTCCTCATCTATGCGGGGAAAGCTGCTCCTTCCCCATGGCTGAAGCGGGTGGCTGCGAATATCGATAAATCCATAAACCACTACATATAGTAGCAAGATTGGATACGTTTTACTAGAACTGGTGCACACAGTGCAATATTTTTTGAGGTATGTCAAAATTTTTTATGGGATTAAAGCATGGGGGCGAACTGAAGCCCGAGCCGAAAGCAACACGGCACAGCCTCAGCGGGACGGTAAATTTATTGCGTGCCCTGCTGTTTACACGCTTCGTTCTACACCCATGCGATGGAATTATGGCTTGGATAATTGCCAGAGGATTGTAGCTGGCGCGCCAGTGGCTAATAATTAACGAGTAAAATACTACTACATCTCATATGCGCATCTCTGTTCGAGAATACTTACGGTCTTCAGTTCATATTTTTGTCTTTATCTGGCTCAGCGTGCTTTAGCCTGAAAAGCCCGTCTTTTTCGGGTTGGGTGAGCTGCCGCGATCGTTTTTCCATTTCCAGGGCGTCGCGGATCTGCTCGGGTTTGTGGGCGCGCAATCCTTCAGCCAAAGCGTGTGATGCATCCCTGCGGCGCTCGGCATAGTGGCGCAGTATTTCCACTGTAGCGGCGGAAGGCAGGGCAGGGTCGGGCGGGAGTTCGGAGAGCAGTTCGAAGCTTTCTTCGTAGCGGTCGGTAACGGATGTGTCGATACGTCCTGCCAGTTCGTCGAATGAGATGCCATCTTCCCTGGCCTTATCAAGTATGCTCTGCCAGGACCGTGTGATCGCGGCATCGTCCCGCAAAAATTCCCTGATCTCCTTGCGCGCCAGCATTTCTTCACTCCAGCGATAAGTGCGTACGGGCACCTGGCTGACCAGGATGACAATTGCGAGTGCAAAAACGGCTACCGCAAGCAAGCGGATGCGGAGGAATCGGAAGGATGGGCGTTCTTTTATACCCGCAGGCTGCGCAAATATTATTCCGCCGAGTATCCCCGAAAGAAAGCCGCCAATATGCGCTGCATTGTCGATGCCGGTAATCAGAAGGCCGAGGACAAGGCTGGCAAGCGCAAAACCCGCGGCACCCCAAAAAAACCAGCGAAATTCCTTCGGATGCAGACTGTAGCGCTCGCGCCAGAGAAATATGAGCAAGGCGCCAAACAAGCCAAAAATGGCACCTGAAGCGCCGCCGGAGATGGCTAATCCTCTGTGTGCAACGAGTGACAGCAGATTACCTGTGAGGCCGCTGGCGAAATAGATGCAGGCAAAGCGGGTGTGCCCGTACATCCGTTCGACAAGTTGTCCGGCGTCCCAGAGCGCCCAGAGATTCAAAGTCAGATGGACGGCGCCAAAGTGGAGGAACAGCGCGGTACCCAGGCGCCACCATTCGCCGTCCTGCGTAGCGGGGCCAAAATTTGCACCCCACGCCAATTGCACGCTATTGGATGAATGCCACAAACCTGCCCCGCCCACGAGCATGGCTGCAAAGACCAGCAGATTGACGGCGACCAGCAGTTTGGTAACGGGAATGCCGGGCAATCGCTGGTAGAGAAGATCATGTAGGGGCAGCATGGGGCAGTGGACGCCTTTTCATGGAGCGTTTATTATGCACGAGGATGAAACCTGCGTATTTTATATGCTTGAGGAATAAGGGCGTTTCTCAAAACTGGATTTTTCCGGCCTCGGCATCGGGTCCGGGGGTCTTCGCGGAGGAATGGGCGCCTCTACTTGCATCTTCGACGGAATGCCTTGCCCGCCCGCGGTTCGCAAGGTGGAAGTTTCTGACCTGTCTGCCCGTCCTGTTGGTCGCTCTGATGTCCGGGCCGCTGCCTGTCCATGCTCAAGCGAGAATCGAGCTGCCGCGAACGGGGTTGGCGCCGGATGAGCTCGCTGTCATCATTAACGACAGCGACCCCCAATCCCTTGAAATCGGCGATTACTATCAGAAGGCGCGCCATATCCCCGCAGCCAACATGATTCATCTGAGCTTTCCATCGGGCCGAAACACACTCTCAAGGGATGAATTTCAGCAGCTAAAGGTGAAAATCGATCAGGCTACGCCCTCTCACATTCAAGCCTACGCGGTCGCGTGGACGCTTCCCTACCGGGTGGCCTGCATGTCGCTCACCTCGGCACTGGCCTTTGGCTTCGACGAGCGCTATTGTTCCTCCGAGTGTGGTCCTACCAGACCCAGCCCATATTTCAACTCGTCCAGCCTTCATCCTGTTGGCGACCATAACATACGACCTGCAATGATGCTGGCCGGGGCCGATTTCGAGCAGGTCAAGGCACTGATCGATCGGGGGGTCGCCTCTGATCGCAGTTTTCCCAGAGGACACGCTTACCTGGTAATAACGCCCGACAAGGCACGCAGTGTGCGAGGCAGCTATTTCGAGCTGACCGCAAAAGAACTGGCCGGTGTTTTTCCCATCGAAATCCTGGAAACTGAAGCCATTTCAGACCGCCATGATGTTCTTTTTTATTTCACGGGCCTGGCGGAAGTGCCGCAGCTCGACACACTGGATTTTCTGCCAGGCGCATTGGCTGATCATTTAACTTCAGCCGGTGGCCAGCTTACCGATTCAATGCAGATGAGCAGCCTGCGCTGGCTGGAAGCAGGCGCAACCGCCAGCTACGGGACTGTGGTCGAGCCATGCAACCATATGCAGAAGTTCCCTTTTCCCGCTGTTGCCATGTTTCATTACGCGCTTGGCGAAAGCGCCATCGAATCTTACTGGAAGAGCGTTGCATGGCCGGGCGAAGGTGTGTTCGTGGGCGAACCGCTGGCCCAGCCATTCGCTCCGGAACTGAAAGAAATTCGTGCGGGGCAGTTCGAACTGCACATTTTTTCGCCTCGCCAGCGGCGGCTCCGCATGGAGCGGTCCCGCTCAGCGGTGGGGCCTTACAAGCCTCTCGCTCAGCGGCCACGGATAAGCCGGGGCGCTAATATAATACGCTTCAATTTCGCTGAAAAAGAAGGTTACCTCAGATTGAGATGGTGAATGCGGCGGACCAGGCTCAATGCCTGACACGCTGATCCACCGGTTTACGCCGAATGGATCCGGCGCTGCCATGAATGCTTGAATTGCCAATTTTACGCTATTCTTTATTTGCACAATCGCCGGGAGAACGCCGCCACAGCGAATTAGAGGCGGTTTTTCCATTCCCTCCGCCGCTGAGCCAATCAAACTGGCAGCGTAACTCATCCCCAACGTCGTTATAATAACCGCTGCCAACCTGTCGCTATGCCATGCAGCCATGATTTCTCCCGTCCAGCCCAACTTTAAATCCCATTTTGCCGAGCTTCTGCGCGTGCCCTTGAGCGAAATGGGCCCATCGGCGCTGGATGCGGCTATAGAGTTTGCGCGTCCCCGCCAGGCCAGCCACGGTGATTATTCCTGTAACCTCGCGATGCAATTGGCTAAACCCCTGCGTCAAAGTCCGCGTGAGATCGCCGCGCTGCTCGTCAACGTGCTTTCCGTTTCACCTTATCTGGAAAAGATAGAGGTTGCGGGTGCCGGCTTTATTAATTTGTTTCTCACCACCTCTGCCAAGCAGCAGTTTCCCCGTTATGTACTGGAGAGCGGCGAACAGTTTGGCCATATTAATCTGGGCACAGGTAAAAAGGTACAGGTGGAATTCGTTTCGGCAAATCCGACCGGGCCGTTGCATGTCGGCCATGGGCGAGGTGCGGCATTCGGCGCAAGCCTTGCCAATGTGCTGGAGGCTGCGGGTTATTCCGTCGCGCGTGAGTATTATGTCAATGATGCCGGACGTCAGATGGATATTCTTGCGCTTTCCACCTGGCTGCGTTACCTCGAACTGAACGGGGTCAATGTGCGCTTCCCCGGCAACGCGTACCAGGGCCAGTACGTTGGGGATATGGCGCGCCTGATCTACACGGCGCATGCAGGACGATATGTGCATCGGCCTGACTCGCTGTTCGAAGGTGCCACAGAGGAAACGGATGCCGGTACTGAAGCGGACCTCGACCGACTGATTGCCACCGCCAAGAAACTGCTGGGGCAAGATTACGCATACATTCACAATTTCGTCCTGACCGAGCAATTGAGTGACTGCCGCAATGATCTGATGGGATTCGGTGTCGCTTTTGACACATGGTTTTCCGAGCAGTCATTGTTCGATAACGGTGACGTGGCACGCGCGGTCCAATTGCTCGAACAGAGACAATTTCTATATCAAAAGGATGGCGCCTGGTGGTTCCGGTCAACCGACTTCGGCGATGAAAAGGACCGGGTGGTTCAGCGGGAGAATGGGCAGTTTACTTATTTTGCTTCAGATATCGCTTATCATCTCAATAAGTTTGAGCGCGGTTTTGAGCGCGTCATCGATGTCTGGGGGGCCGATCATCACGGATATATCCCGCGGGTAAAAGGCGCGATGAAAGCGCTGGCTATCGACCCCGGAAAACTTGAGATTGCGCTGGTGCAGTTCGCGGTGCTCTACCGCGACGGAAAAAAGGCGCCCATGTCCACCCGTTCGGGAGAATTTGTCACGTTGCGTGAATTACGCGAGGAAGTGGGAAAAGACGCGGCACGCTTTTTTTACGTATTGCGCAAAAGCGACCAGCATCTGGATTTTGACCTCGATCTTGCTAAATCGCAAAGCAACGATAACCCTGTTTATTATGTGCAGTATGCCCACGCAAGGGTTTGCAGCGTGCTGGAACAATGGGGTGAAGACCCGTCAATGCTCCACTCGGCGGATATGTCTCCACTGACAGGCTCTGCAGAATTATCTCTTTTGCAGAAGCTGATCGACTATCCTGAAATGGTGGAGGCGGCAGCGAAGGAACTTTCTCCTCATCTGATCGCCTTCTATCTCAGAGAACTGGCGGCGGAGTTTCACAGTTACTATAATGCTACCCGTTTTCTCGTTCCGGAAATTCCGCTGCAGCGGGCCCGGTTAGGGCTGGTTGCCGCGATACGGCAGATATTGAGCAACGGACTGAAACTGCTTGGCGTAAGTGCGCCGGGTAAAATGTAGCCATCATATTGAATAAGCTTCCCATGAGCCGAGATTATAAAACCCACACGAACTCTTCAATCGCCGCCAAAAGTAAAAGTACGCTTCTTCTGGGGGTACTTATCGGTTATGCGCTGGGCCTTCTCAGTGCCATTGGCACATGGATGTATATCAACCAGGCGCCCAGCCCATTTATATCCCAGGACAAAGTTGTGGAGAGCGCCGCGGCGAAAAGTGCTGCAACTCAAACTGACAAGACGGCACAAGCCCCCGGCGTGGAAGCCAAGCCGGTCAAGGCGGCCGATGCCAAACCGCGCTTTGAATTCTACAAGATCCTGCCGGATGCCGAGGAGTCTGTGCCCGAGCACCAGATCAAGCAGGCTGCGCAACGAATTTCTTCTCAGGATAAATATTTTCTTCAGGCGGGGTCTTTCCAAAATGCCGATGACGCGGACAACTTGAAAGCGAAACTCGCCATGCTGGGGGTGGAAGCCTCTGTTCAGGCCGCCAATTTGCCGGAAAAAGGTACTTGGCACCGGGTACGTGTGGGACCTTTCTCCAGTGTTGCCGATAGCGACCGGGTCCGCGCATCCCTGCAACAAAGCGGCGTGCAGAGCAGTGTCGTTAAAACAAATGAAGGGGTGTAGCAGCCTGTCTGACTTGAATAATCGCAGCGAAATATGAACCGGCCAGACGCTTTTACGGCCGATTTCCTTTAAGTCCGACAGGCTGCCAGTAAGGAAAGAACGTTTTAGTTTCGCTGTCGGTGCGAATAATATACAGTTTATTTTCAGGAGAAAATAATGAATTCATTGCGTTTGCTTGCGGCGGTCTTCTTTCTGGTCGGCATCAGTGTCACCGGTATTTCAGCTGCGCGTGCCGAAATTGTGGCAGGGACGGATTACACCCTTCTACCTCAGCCTCGGCCGACTGATAGTGATGGCAAGATTGAAGTTCTGGAATTCTTTTGGTACGGTTGCCCGCACTGCTACGAACTTCATCCGCGAATTAAGGCCTGGCTGAAGCGGAAACCTAAAGATGTGAGCTTTCGTTACGTTCCCGCCATCTTTCGCGCAAACTGGATTCCCGGTGCAAAAACTTTCTATGCGCTGGAAGCGCTTGGGGAGACAAACCGGTTGCATGACAAGGTCTACGAGGCCATTCATCGCGACAAGATCGACTTGACCCAGGACGAGGTATTGTTCGACTGGATGGCGAAGCAGGGAATAGACCGGAAGAAATTTATCGATGCGTACAACTCTTTCTCGGTGCAAAACCAGGCGTCGCGGTCAACACACATGTCCAAGGATTACAGCCTCACAGGCGTACCGGCGATAGTGGTGGACGGTAGATATCTCACCAGCGGGAAAATGGGTGGCACACCCGAGGATACCATCAGAACGATGGATGAATTGATTGAGAAAGTGCGCAAGGAACGAGTAAAGAAATAGTGGGATATCGACACGCTGTCTGATGCCATTGAACGTTATCATAAGCGGGGCATCCAGTGGCTTGGGTAGCGCATTGGCACGACACTATGCCGGTTTGGGGGCGACGCTCGGCCTGATCGCACGTCGCGCGGATTTACTGAAAACCTTGGCGGCAGAATTATCGGGTGCATCGATCTATGTGGCCGATGTCCGCGATGCCGACGCGATGGAGGCCGCCGCGCTCGATTTCATGCGCCGCCATGGTTGCCCCGATATCGTCATCGCCAATGCCGGCATCAGCCGCGGCACGCTTACCGAATATGCCGAAGATCGCGCGGTTTTTGAGAGCATTCTCGCCACCAATGTTATTGGCATGGCGAACCTCTTCCAGCCGTTTATTGCTGCGATGAGGACAGCCGGGCAAGGTAGCCTGGTTGGCGTTGCCAGCGTCGCGGGCTATCGGGGTCTTCCGGGAAGCGGTGCTTACTCAGCGTCCAAGGCTGCCGCCATCAGCTATCTCGAAAGCCTGCGGGTCGAGATGCGCGGCAATGGCGTGGCGGTCATAACTATTTGTCCCGGTTACGTTGCGACACCGATGACAGCGAATAATCCTTTCCGCATGCCTTTTCTTCTGACAGCGGAAGCCGCTGCGGAGAAAATCGTGAGGATCATCGAGAACAAGACATTGTTCGCCGTGATTCCTTGGCAAATGGCGATCGTCGCCCGGATTTTAAAATTCCTCCCCAATTTTCTTTATGACGGTCTATTCGCCAACGCGCCACGAAAGCCGAGATAGCCATGTTGCCTTTCAGTCATATTTGCATGTTATCCATGGTGGGGTTCCCGTGCAGACGGGCACTGGAAAAAGGTCTTGCTCCATTGTGTTTGATGAACTTGCAGTCAGAATGTTATTCTGGATTATGATGAAGAACGAAAACTGTACTGCAGTTATGCAGGTAATCATTCGAACCACATGGGCATATAAGTCGATTACGTGGTTACGTTGAGGAGGTGCCGGAATGACGACAGAAAAAGCAATTTTTGGAGCAGGTTGTTTCTGGGGTGTGGAATCTGCTTTTCGGGCGGTCAAGGGCGTGAAAGAGGTGATAAGCGGATACGCCGGCGGCCATATCAAGAACCCTGCCTATCGCGATGTATGCTCGGGTGAAACCGGCCATGCCGAAGTGGTGCAGGTGGAATATGATCCATCTCAGGTTCATTACGATGAGTTGCTGGATGTGTTCTGGAATTGCCACAATCCCACCACACCCGATCGGCAGGGACCGGACGTAGGTACGCAATATCGTTCGGCAATTTTCTTTTACACGGCTGAGCAGGAGATTGAGGCGAAAACGTCCAGGGAAAAATTACAACAAAGCGGGCGCTGGCGCGAGCCTGTCGTCACGGAAATTTTGCCGGCCTCCGAGTTTTATCCCGCCGAGGAGTACCATCAACACTATTTCGAAAAGCGCGGCATTCGCGGTCATTGCCACAGTTGAAGGACTGAGATCTTGGCGTGACTGCCTAATCTTAAATAAGCGGCGCGGGACTTAAATGGTCAAATAATACGAAATTATTTGACCATTTAAGTCCCGTTTTTCAGGAACCTTCCCATGAGCCTTAATCTCGTAGTTGCTGTGCCTTCCGCGCGCACTGGCATGCTGAGATATCCTGGATCACGAACTATGGTGAGATTGGGTATTCCGTTCTACAGATTTGCAGGATGGGAGGAGCAAAGCGCAATCCACCAAAACCGGGCAACAAACGGATACCGACGCGTTTTGTTAAGTGCGTCAGGTGATTTTCAAGGTGAAGAGGTGAGATGTCGGCTCAAATGATGGGTTGCGCTTTGCTCCACCCATCCTTGTATGATTGAAATTGTTCTGATTTTGGTTAAAGGTGCAAGTAACATCATCAGTTCACTGGGGAAGCCGTCCCATCCTGAAGACAGACCTTGGCGTCTGAGCTTGTAGGTAGATTGGCTCCCCGCCCTATTCGCCAATACCGCGGAGTATCTCAGGCTTCGAGCCTGCATTCGCAAGGATGGTAGGCGCTTATGCAGGGTCAGGGAACCAGTGACATTGTATCTCAACCTCATTCCAGGATTCGTCATGACAACTAAAACGATTTCAAAGAGCTCTACACTGGTCTTCGCTGGCATTGATGTTGGTGCCGCGGAGCTGATGCTGGTAATCCGCAAAAATTGTACCTCCATGAAGACCCAGAAGTTTGCCAACACCCCGGCGGAGCGGCTGCGCTTGCTCAAGCGGCTAGCCAAGTTTCCTGGGGTGACCGTGTGTCTGGAGGCCACTGGCGTTTATCACCTCGATTTGGCACTGGTACTGGCGGATGCCGGGGTGCGGCTGATGGTGCTCAATCCCAAGGCTGCGCATAACTTCGCCAAGGTGCTGCTGAAGAACAGCAAGACCGACGCGGTGGATGCCGACACGCTGGCGCAGTACGCTGAGCGCATGCCTTACCAGCCCTGGACACGCCCCGCTGCCGAGGCCCTGATGCTGCGCACCCTTGCCCGTCGTATTAACACGCTCACGCGCAATAAGGCGGCGGCAAAGAATCAGCACCATGCGCTCACCTTCAGTCCGGA
>JBDTHR010000038.1:0-19065 GCA_039936855.1 Nitrosospira sp.
TTCGCCCAGGGCTTTGAGCTCATCCAGCGTATAAACCCCGCCCGAAGGGTTGCTGGGGCTGTTGATGACGAACATCCTGGTTCTGGGCGTGATGGCTTTTTCCAGTTGCGCCGCGGTTATCTTGAAACCTTGCTCGATGCCGGCCTCGACGATTACAGGTTTTCCCTCCGCGATAAGAACGATGTCGGGATAGGACACCCAGTAAGGCGCGGGTATGATGACTTCATCACCGGGGTTGATGACGGAAAGCACCAGATTGAAAAAACTCTGTTTTCCGCCGCATGAAACCAGGATCTGGCGGGCAGTATAGTCAAAACCGTTGTCGCGTTTGAACTTGGTAATGATGGCATTCTTGAGGCCGGGGGTGCCGCCTACCGCCGTATATTTTGTAAAACCCCTGTTGATGGCAGCAATGGCGGCATCCTTGATATGTTGCGGCGTATCGAAATCCGGCTCGCCGGCACCCAGTCCAATGATGTCCTTGCCCTCTGCCTTGAGACGCGCAGCTCGGGCGGTGACCGCTAAAGTAGGGGAGGGCTTGATTGCCTGAACGCGCTGCGAGAGTTTCACGATAATGTCCTTACACTGATGTCGGCTGTGCCCGCATGGTAAAATTAGCTGGTATAGCAGAAGAATAATTTTGAAATAATCAAGCGCGCGATTATACCTGTGATCCTGACCTTCCCCAATAGCCCTTACAAACTGCATCAGTTGTTCCAGCCTGCAGGCGATCAGCCTGAAGCGATCGACAAACTGGTGGAAGGAATCGAGGACGGCCTCGCATTTCAGACGTTGCTGGGTGTAACGGGTTCCGGCAAGACCTTCACCATGGCTCATGTGATCGCTCTGCTGGGGCGTCCTGCGATTATCATGGCGCCCAATAAAACACTCGCAGCTCAGCTTTATGCGGAAATGCGCGAGTTCTTTCCGGAAAACGCCGTTGAGTACTTCGTATCCTATTACGACTACTATCAGCCGGAAGCCTATGTCCCTTCGCGTGATTTGTTTATCGAAAAGGACTCTGCGATCAATGAACACATCGAGCAAATGCGTTTGTCCGCGACCAAGGCGCTGCTTGAGCGAAACGACACCATAATCGTCGCCACGGTTTCATGCATATATGGTATCGGTGATCCGGTGGATTACCACGGCATGATTCTGCATTTGCGCGAACACGAAAAAATTACCCAGCGCCAGGCCATACAGCGTTTGATTGAAATGCAGTACGAACGCAACGACTTTGAGTTCGCTCGTGGAACCTTTAGGGTGAGGGGAGACGTGCTCGACATATTTCCCGCTGAAAGTTCGGAAACCGCAGTGCGCGTCTCGCTGTTCGATGACGAAGTGGAAAGCATGACCCTGTTTGACCCGCTCACCGGGCATACGTCGAGAAAAGTGTCACGCTATACGGTTTATCCGTCCAGCCATTATGTAACCCCACGAAGTACCACATTACGCGCGATTGAAACGATCAAGGCCGAATTGCGGGAACGCCTGGATTATTTTCACCTGAGCAACAAACTGGTGGAGCTACAGCGTATCGAACAGCGCACTCGTTTCGATCTGGAGATGCTTAACGAATTGGGCTTCTGCAAAGGCATCGAGAATTATTCCCGGCATTTGTCCGGAAAAAAAGAGGGCGAACCCCCACCTACGTTGCTGGACTATCTGCCGTCCAATACGTTGATGGTAATCGACGAAAGCCACGTCACGGTCCCTCAGATAGGAGGCATGTACAAGGGAGATCGCTCACGTAAGGAAAATCTGGTGGAATACGGCTTCCGCCTGCCTTCGGCACTGGACAATCGCCCGCTGCGATTCGACGAATTCAGGAAAATAATGCCTCAAACGGTGTTTGTTTCCGCGACTCCCGCGGAGTTTGAGCGGGTGCACAGCGGACAGGTCGTGGAGCAGGTGGTACGGCCTACCGGCCTGGTGGATCCACAAATCGAGGTTCGCCCCGCTACAACCCAGGTTGATAACCTCATGTCGGAAGTCAGCCTGCGCACGGCCAAAGGCGAACGGGTGTTGGTAACGACACTGACCAAACGCATGTCCGAGGACTTGACAGACTATTTTTCCGATCACGGTATCAAAGTACGTTACCTTCACTCGGACATCGATACAGTGGAGCGGGTAGAGATCATTCGCGACCTGCGACTTGGAAAGTTCGATGTTCTGGTGGGGATCAACCTGCTACGGGAGGGTCTGGATATACCCGAAGTATCGCTGGTAGCCATACTGGACGCGGACAAGGAAGGATTTCTGCGTTCCGAACGCTCATTGATTCAGACCATTGGCCGTGCCGCACGTCACATTAATGGCACCGCGATTTTATATGCTGACCGGATCACCAATTCCATGCGCCTGGCGATGGACGAAACCGAGCGCCGCCGCAATAAACAAACGTTGTTCAACCTGGAACATGACATCACACCGCGGAGCGTACACAAGCGTGTGAAGGACTTGATCGATGGGGTTTACAACATTGAAACAGCCCAGCAGCATCTTAAGGCAGCGCAAGTGCAAGCGCGCTACGACTCGATGAGCGAAGCGCAGCTGACCAGAGAAATCAAGGCTTTTGAGAAGCTGATGCACGCTGCCGCAAAAAACCTGGAATTTGAAAAAGCAGCAGAATATCGGGATGAGTTAAAAAAGTTTAAAAACAAGCTCTTCGTGGGATTTATTGAACCAGAATCTGGGAAAGACCTGGAAAAAACAATTAAACATCAAAAAATACGGAAGGGCGCATGAAATCTTTGAGAATGAGTTACTTACCTTGTAATATTAATGTTGTTTCAAGCTAATTCAATATGGTGGCCGAATTGACGAAAATAATTTGATCAAAGGATCGGTTGAGCGTTTTGCTATTGAAATTCTTCATGACCAGACTCTGTTCAAAACGAACACGATCACCCACCTTTACCCGAGTAGTCGGGGCGGCGATCCAGAAACGTTTTTCGGTATTGGCCAACTCCATATAGGTATAACCTGGCGCATCCAGCGTAGAAAGTACTTTGCCTTCATTGCTCGGCATGTTTGCCGCCGTGCTCGCAGTATTGGTACCCGCTGCTTCCGCCAGTACATATAACGGGCTCAGCAGCATGAGTCCAATGGAAAAAGCTACCGCTAAACGAGATATTCTCAAAATTGCCTCCGGGATCGATAATATTGGCAGGACGAAATCATACACCTCAATTCCTGAGGTTCCAACCGAAAAAAATGTCTTGGCTCGATAGCGCACTGCTTCAGGCGCTTATTTTTTGCTGAAAGCAAATATAATCAATGACTTCCAGTCCATGGATCAACCTTGCGATCAGGCGCAGAACCGCCTTGACCAGGGGTAGATCGAGGGTCAAAGACAAAAAGGGAAGGTGTAGAGCCGCTATCCAGCGCAGTCGGTGAGCCGGGCAGGGTACGAGGCATCACCATGATGCCAGGGGCAAGCGTATTTGAGGAAGATAGCGAGTCTGTCGCAGACTGGGCACTGATGGCGTTGACACCCGCCTGATGATACTTGCGCGCGCAAATTGCGGTTCCTTCCTCTATGCTGGTTCCTGCTTTCTGCTCCGCAGCTTCACAGCCCAATCTTTGATAAACAGTCATATATTCGGACGCTTCTTTGTACTGACCCGCTTTCATCAGTTCTTTCACGTGAAGCTGCGCGGCCCTGAACTTACTTTTGGGATCCGGTTTTTCAAATATCGGGGGCGCGTCTGCCGCCAATGCGGCGGTTGCAATGATCGCGGTAAAAATAGCCAGAACTATAAGTTTCATGTTTTCTCCTTTCAATGAATGGAGTTTGAGAATTATAAGACGGCGCTCTAAAAAACTCTTGACGCTTATTTATTCATTTAATCATAAGCTGTTTTCAACAAGTTGAAAAGTGAAAGAATGATGACCGCGGAACAGTTTCAAGTCGAGCCCAAATCGCACGGATCGTGTTCCCCTATAAGGGATTGCATGATTATGCGCGCAACTGCAATCTTCTACATTGCAAGCCATGCATATTCGAGAATGAGAATCCTCATGCGTGCTGAAGCGTCGCCCAGAAAAAGGCCCGGCAAAGAGTAGTCGGCCTTGCCGGGCCAGAGACGCCTACTACAAGAGGGAGAAAAAAGTAGGCGCCAATAGATAGTTTGCGCAATCAGCTTTAATTACTCTGTTCTAAACCGCACATAACGTGATAATTTATTTGCAGACCACACCAGCCGCAAAGATAAACTTTATTTGCACATAATGTATATTATGTTAAATAACCTATTCTCCGCACGTTAAATAAATCCCGTTGCGGCTATTGCCTGCGTGGCGACAGATAGCGCTTGGATACAGACGCGCTCGCTACGCCGTAGCCACTAGCCGCTTGCTGCACATCTGAGCGGTTACCCGCCTGGCTTGCGCAAATATTGTCAGCAGCGCAGACTGCGGGTTGTATTGCGAAAGCTGTCCAGGGCATCGTGCTGATTTGGTAAACTTCCACACCAGCAACCAGATGATAGCGCTTGCGTATTGCCTCAAGAAAGACCGGCTTCTCATGCGTACGCCTGTCGATACCCCTCACTGAGTTCAGTTACCAACAATTTGAGGCAACGTATCCCCTTAGTGCACTTCTCGTCCGGTTACTTTTTTATTGAGGCAATTCGATGAGCTAAAATACTTCTTGTTTTTTCTGTTTTTTTAACTATAAACAATTTTTAGCTATAAACAATGTGAGTCAATTCAACTCACAACAAGGTATTTATCTCCCAGGTTCCATGTGGTGTCTCTATAGAATCATGGTTTAATGTTATGTCAAAAAAAACAGGAGGGAATAATGAATCTCAAGCCTGCTAAGTCATATAGTTGCAAATCAACATGGTTGGGTCTTATTTTAGTGGTCGCGCTTTCGCCAGTTTACGGACAAGCGACCGACGATGGAACCTCGGACGGAATTTTTCACGACCCGACACCGTCTTGCCCTCCTGCGACTTGTAGTGGAGTAGGAATGAATTCTTTTAACTGGGGTAAGCCAACGTCTGATCGTTTTGGTTCACAAAGTAATCTGACCTTTGTTGGAAATAGTTTTTCTCCTTCGGCAGGAGAAACTTTCAAATTAGGAACATTAATCTATCACAACGGCGCAACGATTTCAGGAACAGACGTTACCGGAATCGCGTTAGATATCCCGCTCAGCTTTGACAACACGAACAGAAATTTTCTCTATCACACACATCTGAGCATCAATAATACGTTAAACATCAGCATCCTAAACTTCAGCACCCCCGAAACCAATGCTGATATCGTAAGCTTGGGTAATACTTTTCCGTACACCTTTCATGTTCTGGAAGGGGCAACAGCTTCAGTTGATCTCATGGTCAGACTGACTTCAACCAAAGATCAGCTCCAATTGATCAGTCTGGTAAATCCAACTACTGGAGGTTCTGTCAGCCTCGTGCCTATAATGAATCCCGACACTGAATCAGGATGGTAGGCTGCTGAGAAAAAGGAGCTGGTGATGAGTGAACGCGAGCGTAAGATTTTTAGTGGTGACTACTAGCAGCCTGTCGGACTTAAAGAATCGCAGCGAGAAAGTGACCGGCTGAGGGCAGATTTTGAGGATTTTGAAGGCTAATAGCTATTCTATTGGCCGAAAAAGCAGCGAAATATGAACCAGCCAAACGCTTTTGCAGCCGATTTCCTTTAAGTCCGACAGGCTGCTAGGTGTTGGGAGGGCATCCGACGCAATTAGTCAACAGTTCTTCGATTGTCTTCGTGCGCGGCAAATGCAGCGGCAGTACTGCCGGGCTGAATCTGGTTTCTTTGACCGGTCTCTTACCCGGGGCGCCTTGACTTCAATAGCGCTCAGCCCCTTCTGGAGCGTGTGCTCATGCAGGTAGTCGTACACACCAGGCGCTGCCGCCCGCCCCCATCCAGCGACCGATGTGGCAACAGAATTCCTGCACTCCTGCTTCCACTGCCGAAGCCAGCATTTGGCGCGCACCGTCTAGCAACAATTCCGTCCGCGCATCACATACCGCCAATGCCACACGTGGGCTCTTTAACCCAATTACGTTGTCTTGCGTATTCTTGATAATTCCGGAAGAACCATCAAGAATACGCCGCCCTACTCCTCATTGTCATACACAAGTTTCAAGCATGATTCATTCCAATTCAGGGACACGACAGTCAACGCCTTTCGTGTCTGGTTATTTCCAACTGTTCCCGATATCAGATCCTGCTGAAAATTGAATGTGATCCACGGCGCCACGTTATCGCGACTTTCTGAGCCTCATGCGCAGTAGTCAACCATACTTTCATGGTGTCAAATGTGGCGACCGCCGCTTCTACGCACTTTTTACGTTCCGCCGCATCGAAATCCATAGCCTCAATCGCCTCGACAAAACGCTTCCATTGGATTGTGGTGGATTCACCGTAACCATAGACAAAACTTGCACCATTATTCGAGGATACTCCGAGGCATTTGTGCAAGTGCCGATACATAATCATCGCCCCCAACGTTGAGCCTTCAATTACATAAGAGCAGCCCACGACATCAGTCGCTTCGGTTATCGTCGGAGGATATGGACATATTGGTATTCTCGCCAGGCTTTTGGTACCACAAAGCCTGTTAATATCCGCCGCCAACCGTTCCAGCTTTTGTCTCGCATTCAGCTTGAGCGCGTTATTACAATAACTCGAGTCTCCCGCGATCAAACGGTACTCCAAAGCCCTATAGTAGCCATAGTAGCAGCAAAGATACGCCACGTAGTCAGCCATCGTGACATCGATACGCATAATGTTTAATGTATTCTCGATCGCGTCGTGCTGCAACCGTGTCGAGGACCGAAGTTCGTCTCTTAACGACCCTGGCATATCAGATTTTCTCGAGCGAAAACGAAAAACATGCACCACCTTCAACCCGATTGATTACGCTCACCTCTCTCCCATGTGCCCCGATAATGGCTTTTACGATGGAAAGCCCTAGACCAAGACCCTGAGCTTGCGTATCGTCTCCCCGCCAGAAGCGGTTGAATATGTTGTGAAGTTGATCTGGAGCTATTCCTGGCCCCGAATCAACGATATGAAATATCATTGTTGTGGCGGATTCCTCGAGTATGAGATCGATACGACCATCTTCAGGAGTGAATTTGATTGCATTTCCAACAAGATTCGATAGCACCTGCAGGATTCGCTGCTCATCGCATTTTACAAAAACCTCGCGTGACGGTAATTGCGTACGCAATGCAATGTGCGCTGCTTGAGCAATGGGGCAAAGTACAGAAATGGCATTATTGACGAGTCCAGTTGCGGAAACACGTTGAATATCCAAATGCAATGTACCCGACTCCGCCTGGGCAACGTCAAGCAGGCCGTCGATCAACCAAAGCATTTGTTTAGTTGCCCGGTCTATCGTGGCAATAATGGATTTCGTCGTCGGGGTAGTCATCTCGGGTGAAACCTCGCCCAGCAAGGCCGCGCTCATCATCACTGAACTGAGCGGATTGCGCAGGTCATGCGATATCATGGCCATCGCCTCTTCAAGTGTGCGTTTTGCCCGTTCCGCCTCGGCCCGTGCCACGCGCTCACGTTCATACTGATATCGAAGCCGAGTTGCGATAATAGCGTCTTTAAAACTGGACGCTGCTTCAATCTCCCAGCGTTTCCATGGTAAAGATTTATGCCGCACCGTTTCGGTCCATGCAGCGAACGATATCCTGGGGTGCAACCGATCGCTGCCGGACGTCACGTGCGTGGCAGGGTCACCTCCCCAGTTTACAACTCGCAGCGTTTCGGGCTTGAACCACAATACCAGTGCATTGGCTGCGTCCGGTACGCTTATCGCAAGTACCCCGCTTGCTTCGGAGGGGGTGAACGATTGCTCATAGATTCCAGATAAAGAGTCCAACGCGATTGGTTCCTCAGAAACGCTTTCCTCAAGATGGGATGCCAGTTCATCAAGTGCGGAGATATCGGGAGTAACACCTGTTCTGGCCCATGTTTCTCCATATCTAACTGCAAATCCATTAGCTTCCTTCGACATCAAATCAAGCGCGGTAACTTCACCAACGGTTAATGCCTCGGCCAAATCCGGCAAAGACTTCATGCGACGGCTCAGATTACGCTCGACCTCACGAATGTTTGATCGCTGAGCACTTATCTCGTCCTCTATTCGCCGTCCAATTGCTGAGCTCAGATAATCACCAACCATCACGTATTTTTGCCGCTCTGAAAGTGTTGGAAGTCGCGAACCCTCATAATGATGACAGGCAAGCAGCCCCCAAAGGGCGCCACGGATCTTGATGGATACCGTCAAGCTCGCAGTAACGTGCATATTCTTCAGATATTCGATATGAATTGGCGAAACGCTGCGCAACAAAGACCGCGCAAGGTCAAGAGTAGTGACGTCTGATCCTACGATAGGCACCGGAACGCAATTGACATCCGGAATGACGCGTAGCTTGTTCAATAGAAAAATTTGACGAGCTGGATATGGTATGTCCGAAGCGGGATAGTGAAGACCGAGCCAGGATCCATATCTTTCCGCTGCCGCTTCAGCTATAACCTCTCCATGCATATCTTCATGGAATCGGTATATCATTACGCGATCGTAGCCGCTCATCTTTCGAATAGCGCAAACCGCACCGTTACAAACCTCGCCCAACAACTGGGCTCCATCGAGTAGCGTAACCAGTGCGGCCAGCTCATGGTCAAGCCGCTGTGATCGATCTTCAAAATCCCGAACTAATGGTTCAATTTCGAGGAAGACTCGACCGCAGTGGCGATGCGCCTGAATATTGAACGACCGACCGTTACGGGTGTTGAGCAAAATCGGTGGCAGTGCGCCGTCGGCAACGCTATGTGCAAGGATGTTGTCGAGTGCAAGAATCCCGGCAGCGCCAAAGAATGTCTTAAGTTCGATCTGGGGTGATGCGGAAATTTCTAAAACGTCCCAAATGTTTGAACTCCAATTAACAACATCCTCCCCGGATAACACTATCAGCGCGCCAAAAGGCTGTATCGCGCCCGTAATGTTTACTGGTTCGCTGTCGCAAACATTGAGATCAATGTGATACGAGGGCATTTTGATCAGGATACTCCGGTATCAAACGGGAAGTCATATGGGCACGCGCCGGCAAATTGTAATTATTCAACGAAACAATCGACTATATAAGCTTATCCGGGCAGTGTACAGGTTCCACCATAGAAGGACGAATCTGTCAACCTGCGGCGCCCGACGGTTACGTGAGCCTTACGCGCAGTAGTGACCTTCATGCACGCTATCCGATTATCCTGGCCGGGGTCGCTTGGAGCTTGCGTCTTCCGATATGATGAGATTGGATACCAATAAGCGCGTGTGGCAAGCGTGCATCGATCAGAGGCGACAGCAACTCATCGGCGTGTACTCTCATATGCGAGACCGCTGTTGGATCTTCTATGCCCAGCCTATTGTGAATTTCTCGATCAACGTTCGCCGTTCCACAATTAGCGTTTAAAGCGGGTCTGTTCGAACCAAAGGTCTGCGCTTGAATAATCCGAGAAATCCGGTTCATGGATAAACTCGCCTGGGTGCTCCCGTTTCATTTTTTGCGCAAATATCTTCCATGTCTTTTTCGTATGAAGCGATATTTTGCGGGATAATGGAAGTTCCAATCAGATAAATCAGAAGCCTCCTATGCATCTCTCAATTATCATTCCGGCTTTTAATGAAGAGCGCCTTATTGAAGAATGTTTGCAATCCATTTCTACTTCACTGGCCGCAAATTACAGAACCGGTTTCACATCGGAGATTATTGTAGTGGACAACAACTCCACTGACAACACGGCCGATCTGGCAAGAAAGGCAGGCGCCCGGGTTGTGTTTGAGCCGATCAATCAGATCGGCCGGGCACGTAATAGCGGCGCGGCCGAGGCCACAGGCGACTGGCTGCTGTTTGTCGATGCCGACAGTTATTTAAATATCGGGTTGCTTGCCGACATCCTGGATCTTATCGAAGAGGGTAAGAGCGTGGGTTGTGGCAGCACGATACAAATGACGGGATTGCCATGGTGGGCGAGCGCGACCTTGAAGCTCTGGACAGGCACATCGGTTCTATTTGGCTGGGCGGCCGGGGCGCTGGTCGTGTCTCGCAGCGATGCGTTTCGTGATGTCGGCGGGTTCGACGAGGAACTCTATGCGGCCGATGAAATAGGCCTGAGCCAGAAACTCAGAAAATGGGGACGACAACGCGGTCTTCAATTCGTCATCTTGACCAAACATCCCCTGGAATCGTCACCGCGCAAGGTGCAGCTTTACTCTGCGCGCGAGATCACCGGCCAGATCCTGCGCGTCATGCTACACCCGCGTAGATCGTTGCAAGACAAGAAGCATTTACCGGTCTGGTATGACGGGCGACGCTAAAAACAGAGTGATAGTTGTAACAACCTGCCACCTGTTCTCCCCTTCTGGCGCACGCCCTCCTCGTTGACGGAAATCGAAAATCCGGCGTGAGGCAACACTGGTGCGATTCCGGAAAATCACATCCTGAGCGCCCGCACCTCCATGTGAGGCCGCTCATCAGGCGTAGCAATACCTGGTGTGATGGCAGCATTCGACAAGGCTGCGGATAAACTTTACTCCGAGATAATCGAGCGAACCCCAGCACCGACGGCTTCTGCGACAGCTCTGAAATAATGATCTCGGGCGAGTCGCGTCAAATACCAACCGATTTGCGAACCGGGATGACCTGAATGATTAATCCGTTTTTTTGACGCATTGCGTACCATAAGGAGTCGGATCAACAATTGTACGCGGTGCGGTCTTTACGCTTGTCCTGATTTCCGTGGCCCGCTTCTCTGCCACATCCGCCTCTTCGGAACGTCCGGCTCCGGAAAGAGCCGACGCGTAATCGTCGAGCAGATTGGAATAAAAAGACGGAGCAGTGTTCGCGGTGATTACGGGGTCAAGCTCGCCTAAAATCTTTTCAAAGTATGATACGGCTTCGGGAAACTTTCGTTGAGCCAGATTGAGACGCCCCAATTGGGTAAGGGAAAGATAAAACACTCCCCCGGTCTGTTTGTCTCCATCGTTCTTGTCAAGCTCGTTTCCAGAGATAAACTCGCGCTCTGCTTCTTTGAAAAAACATGTCGCACCCAGAGCGCGACCATATTCATAGTGGAGAACCGCTTTGAAGCGAGGATCTGATTGCGCTAAACGCTCTTCTGTAAACAAGCGGGAATAGATGATGCGTGCCGTATTCCAATCACCTCGCCGGCTGGCCGCAGCGGCGTCCTGCATATAAGCAGTTACTGTTTTTTCGGCAGCCAAGGCCGAACCCGTCATACTGAAAACAATAACCAGCCCTGAAATCAATTTCCACATATATTCCCTTTTTAACAAGCGATATGGTGCTGCTATAGAACAGAACCCTTCATCATTCATGCAACCGTTTATTTGAACCCGGAGAATCCATTAGGCTCGCAGAGCCTAATGGATTCTCCGGGTTCAAAACATTCTGTCAAAGCCACCATCTTGAGATGGCACCCCGATCGAAAATCTCGCATAGCATTTTCTGCCAATTGTAGCGCTGGAAATCAATATCCGACATAGTTATGTCAAATTTGCGCCAAAGCGATGTTCGACCCAGGGAATAAAGCAGAGCCGCAACATATAAAAGCGTTATATCTTACTGTCCCAGTTCCGATGCTTGCTGCTGTTTGATGGAAGAAGCAGTTGCGAGCGTCTGGAATGAAAGTTGCATAATGTATTACAAAACCCTGTAGACCTACAACTGCGAAAGGAGAATACCATGTTCGAAAAGTTGGCTGCTCCGGACGACGTGATCGCCATGCGCCTCGGTGGAAAGCTGACTGGAGAAGATGCGAGCAATATAAAGCTTTGTTTGACGAGAAATTGGCAAAATACAAGTAAGTCGGCGTTTGTGTCGATTTGACTGGTTTCTCTAATATGAGCATGCAGGCAGGATTGGTCTCGATGAAACTCGCCGCAATACCAAAAGTAGAACGCTATGCCCTCATCGGCGCTCCCGGTTGGATGTGCAGGATCATCGACACCCTGAATCCAATCTTCTCCGATCTGGATATGCGCACGTTTCCCATTTACCAGAAGAGCAAGCCTGGGCTTGGCTGGATGCCAAACCGATCAGCCAAGTTGAAAATTCGTCAATTTTCGCGTAAGCGATCCAAACAATTCATAAAATATATGAACGAACAGTCGTATAATGACTGGGGGTCACATAGCAGGAGCTTTTAAGTCGTGAGCATCCAGGAACGAAAAGTACGAGAATTCAATCGCCGGGAAACTGAAATTCTCAACGCGGCGCTGGCCCTCTTCGGTCGTGCCGACTGGGAGTTGGTGACGGTTGAAGAAATCTCCCGAAAAGCCGAGGTTGGCAAGGGCACGATCTACAAACACTTTGAGAGCAAGGATGAAATTTATGCGCGGCTTGCGCTGGAATTCAATCGCAAACTGCTGGCGCAAATCCAGCAAGCGGATATATTGCCCGTGATCGCGCGCTTCCGCGAAATGACGCGGCTTGCGTGGGAGGCTCACCTTTCAAGCAAGGAACTTCATCGCGTAGTGCTCTACTGCGGACGTGCCGAATTCGGGCGAAATCTACCCCCGCGAATCAACGAGGAACTCAAGGTGGTCGAGGCAGCGACAAACACGGCGATCAATGCCACTATCATGCAAGGCGTCGAGGAAGGGTTGTTTCCGCGCAAGCCCCTGGACATGCTGATGTTCGGAGCGCAATCAGCTTTCTGGGGAGCGGTTCAATTGATCTGGAGTGGCTATCTGAACGAATGCGACAAGACAAAATATTGCGACGAAATTACCAACTTCATATTGGCGGGACTGATCTACCAGGACAGGCGGCTGTGAATAAAAGGAGGTTCCATTCTTATCTTTATGATCGATAGTCCAGATGCGATCGGCAGATATATCACGGAGCTCCACGATGGATATTGATCATACCGGAAACAATCCGCCTTCCCCGGACGGCGCCCGTCCACGGACACCCGGCAGGCGCCGCACAGCGCGCGTTACAATCGTCGCTCTGCTTATTTCGCTGTGCATCGCAGGTGCGCTGTATATCTTCAGCTATGCGGGAAGTCATTCCGTCGCGCCTGCTCCCAAAGTACCTGCAGCCCTGGAGTTGCTGCCGCGCGACATCGCGGAGGCAACGGTACGGGAACTGCAACGAACCATTCCGCTCACGGGCGCGATTCAACCGCTGAATCAAACGGAGATCAGATCACAGCAGGCTGGCGAAATCCAGGAAGTGCTGATCCGCGAGGGAGAACCGGTAGAGAAAGGGCAAGTTCTTGCCCGACTCGACGCTGCGGATCTTGAAGCCAAGCTTCGCGACAAACTGGGTGCGCTGGACGTGGGCAAAGCGCAGTTGGCGCTTGCCAGAAAGAATCTCCGCGCTAACGAATCGCTGCTGAAGCGTAATTTCATTTCGCAAAACGCCTTCGACAACATTCAAAACAGTTTTCATATCGGCGAAGCGACGCTGGTTTCGCTCCAAGCCCAGGTCGAGCAGGCGCGTAAAGCGCTTGCTCATACCGTCATCCGCTCGCCGATTGCCGGCGTAGTCGCCGAACGCGTTGCCCAACCGGGCTTGGCGGTCGCAGTCAACACGACACTCTTCACCGTACACGATCTTTCCCTGATGGATATCGAAGCCCTGGTTCCAACTCGCGACATTCCGGCGATACAAGTCGGACAGGAAGCCCGATTGCTGATCGAAGGATTCGGCGAACGCGTATTTATCGGAAAGGTGGAGCGGATCAATCCTTCGACCGAACAAGGGTCGCGCTCGATCATGGTGCACCTGCTGGTCGACAATAAGGACGGCCAACTGAAGGGAGGAATGTTTGCGCAGGGCACGCTGGGCGTGTCGAGCATCGTTTCGGCCATTGTCGTGCCGCAGTCAGCGGTGCGCGAGCAAGGCGGCCACGCCTCCGTTTTCCGCATCGACGCGGGCGTACTGACCGAACAGCGCGTGGAAACCGGGATGCGCGACGCAGCAACCGACACCATTGAAATCAAATCCGGCATCTCTTCCGGTACGAGGGTGGTGGCGGGCAACCTGGCTAACCTCCATACGGGGCAATCGGTACGCGTTATGAATGTCACCACGGAATGATGTCCGCAGCTCGAATTTCAAAGTTTGCCGCTGCCTGAGTATTCATAAAATCCTTAACGCACCCTTCAGCGCATAGCCATGTGGATCACCCGCGTCAGTATCAATAACCCCGTTTTTGCCACCATGATGATGGCGGCGCTGCTAGTGCTCGGGCTTTTTTCCTACCAGCGCCTCAATGTCGACCAGTTTCCGGATGTCAGTTTTCCCATCGTGGTCGTACAAACGGAGTATCCGGGCGCATCACCCGAGACGGTAGAGTCGGATGTCACGCGCAAGATCGAGGAAGCGGTGAATACGGTCAGCGGCATCAAGACCGTCAGTTCGCGCTCTTTTGAAGGCAGTTCGCGCGTAATAGCGGAGTTCGACCTGACCACGGACCCAGCGGTGGCGGCACAAGACGTGCGGGACAAGATAGCCTTGGTGCGCCCCGGCTTCCGGCGCGAAGTCAAGGAACCCAGGATCAGCCGTTTCAACCCGGACGACACACCCATCATCTCGCTGGCACTGGATTCCAGTACGCGCGACCTGCGCGAACTTACCACTTTGGCCGATCAAGTCATTCGCAAGCGGCTGGAAACCGTCCGCGGCGTCGGCCAGGCAACGCTGGTCGGCGGCATCATGCGCGAGATAAAGGTCTACCTCAAGCCTGACCAGATGCGCGCACTCGGTGTCGGCGCAGACAAGATTCTCGAAACCATCCTGCGCGAAAACCAGGAACTCCCCGCCGGCAGCATCTCTACCGGCCGGGAGGACACCATGGTCCAGGTGCGCGGACGCATCGCCGAACCTCACCAGTTCGGCAGTCTAATCGTAGCGCAGCGCGGCGGCGCGCCGGTGCGCCTCGATCAGGTGGCAAGCATCGAAGACGGCCGCCAGGAAATGACCACGGCGGCCTTGGTGGACGGCAAACCAGCTCTGAGCATCGATATCGTCAAAGTACGGGGGTCCAATACCATCGTGGTAGCCGACGGTGTGCGCGCGGCAGCGGCCGAACTGCACAGCACATTGACGCCCGATGTAAAACTCAGGGTGGTGCGCGACAGTTCCATCGGCATCCGCAATTCGGTGGCGGATGTCAAGGCGACCCTGATCGAGGGGGCTGCGCTCACCATCGCAATCGTATTCATTTTCTTCAATTCCTGGCGCAGCACGGTGATCACCGGCCTGACCCTGCCGATCGCACTGATCGGGACGTTTCTTGCCATGTATGCCTTCGGTTACACGCTTAACACGATGACGTTGATGGCACTCTCGCTTAGCGTGGGATTGCTGATCGACGACGCCATCGTGGTACGCGAAAACATCGTGCGCCACCTCATGATGGGCAAGAATCACCACCAGGCAGCGCTTGAAGGTACACAGGAAATCGGCCTCGCCGTGCTTGCCACCACCTTCACCATCGTCGCCGTATTTCTGCCGGTGGCTTTCATGGGCGGCATTATCGGGCGTTTCTTTTTCCAGTTCGGTATCACGGTTTCCGCAGCGGTGCTGCTCTCCCTTTTCGTAAGTTTCACTCTCGACCCGATGTTGTCCAGCGTCTGGCACGACCCGGCAACCCAGGGAGGCAGGCCCGGGTCCGTACTGGGCCGGTTGCAAGCCGGTCGCGACGCACTGCTTGATGGCATTCACACCGTGTACGGCGCTTTGCTGCACTGGTCGATGAAACATCGCTTGTGGATCCTGGCACTGGCCTTCGTTACCTTCTTTGGCAGCTTCGCGCTGGTGCCGCTGATCGGCTCCGAGTTCGCACCCCAGGCCGATCTCGGTGAAGCCCAGGTCACCATCAAGACGCGCGTCGGTTCGTCCATCGAATACACACGAGCCAAGGTACAGCAGGCGCAAGCGGCAGTGGCCGAATTTCCGGAGGTTGAATATTCCTATGCCACCGTAAACAGCGGCGGTGCCGTGGGCAAGAATGCAGCAACCATTTACGTGCATCTCATCGATCATAAGCAGAGAAGCCACAGCCAGAAGCAGTTGCAGGATCTGATTCGCGAGCGCCTGAATCGTATCGCCGGCATCGAGATCAGCGTCGGCGCGTCGGGTGGGCTGAGCGGCGGCAAGCCTATTCAGGTAAGCATACAAGGGGCCGATATTGCGCAATTGGAGAAGCTGTCGCAAGCGGTAATGGCGACCATGCGCAGGATTCCCGGTCTCGTCGATATCGACTCCAGCCTGGAGGCCGCGAAACCGACCCTGGCAGTGGACATCAATCGAGAACTGGCTAGCGATCTGGGGTTGGGTGTTGAACAGATTGCCAATGCACTTCGGCCGCTTGTCGCTGGCGAAATCGCTGGCGCCTGGAAAGCCCCGGATGGGGAGAACTACGATATCACGGTGCGACTGCCGCGCGAAGAGCGCGCACGAGCGGCCAATCTGGACAGGCTATATCTGACCAGCACGCTCGTCGATGCCGACGGCAACCCGCGCATGGTGTCTCTGCGGCAGATTGCCGAGTTCGTGCCGACGCTTGGCGTCTCGCAGATCAACCGCAAGGATTTGCATCGCGAAGTCCTGGTCGGCGCCAATCCCTCCGGTCGACCGCCGGGTGATCTGGGCCGGGAACTCGGTATTGCGTTAAAGGATATCAAGGTGCCGCCGGGATACCGGTTCGTGATCGGCGGCGCAAACAAGGATCTGCAGGAGACCCTGGGCTACGCGGTTATTGCGCTCGCCTTGGCGGTTATCTTCATTTACCTGATCCTGGCTTCGCAGTTCGGCAGCTTCCTGCAACCCGTGGCGATCATGGTCTCTCTGCCGCTCTCGCTGATCGGCGTATTTCTCGCGCTGCTGATCACGGGCAGCACGCTCAATATCTTTTCAATCATCGGCTTCATCATGCTGATGGGCCTGGTTACCAAAAACGCCATCCTGCTGGTTGATTTCATCAACCAGGCCGTCAAGGCGGGCAAAGATCGTCACGACGCAATTATCGAATCCGGCAATGTACGCCTTCGCCCCATCCTCATGACCACCCTGGCGATGATCTTCGGCATGCTGCCTCTCGCCCTTGGTCTGGGCGAAGGCGGCGAACAGCGCTCGCCGATGGCTCACGCAGTCATAGGGGGCCTCATTACCTCCACGCTGCTGACCCTGCTGGTGGTACCGGTGATCTACTCTTATCTGGACGACCTGTCTATTTGGGCAAAGCGGAAATGGGGTGGGAATTAAGCAGGCTGAGACCTGGCGGAAAATGTGGTTATAGAGATATAAGCGTTTGAAGCGCCGCACGTGACGACACGCTTGGTTTGGACCTCAGGCTGCCCGAACACGCTGAGTGTGGATCAGACGTTATTTCCAGTGCAGGCTGTTACAGATAATCACGATTACCATAGATCGCCCAGCACCCTGTTAATCACAAAAAGTATCACGGCCAGCGTAAGCAAGCCGAGCAGACGGTCGCTCTCCCCCTTCAGATTAGCCTTTAAAGCAGACGCGCGATCAAGACGACGAAAAAGATATAAGGCAATAATTATGCCCACCACCATTGCCGCGTACAAAATCTCCACGTACCCTACTCGATAATACCATTCGCTGTTGTCCACACTAATTGCTCCATCGATGTCACTACTGCTGTTGGGGGTCACTGGCCGCCGTTACAGATTGTTGAGCATTCTGCCCTGCCCTTTTGGATCCGAATGCTTGCCTCAGGGGATTTGCTTCACCTCCAGGACAACTGGACTATTTCGCTTGCCCGATGGCCATCGCTTCATGGATCGGCAAGCCTGCAGGGCTTTGCGGCAAGCAGGACGATAATAGTTGAATCTCCGAGATAAATTTTGAGAGCCGGGCGGCGCATTGGCACTCTGCCCCACCCACCAAGCATATATTACATATAACAGGAATAACCATGACTTTCAAACTTGGCAGCGATCAGACCATGCTGGCCATCGATATCCGGAATCCAGGGGGACCGGAGGTATTGATGTGCGCTTTACACCCTATCCCCCAACCCGCGATTGGTGAGATCCTGATCAAAATCGAGGCGGCTGGGATCAACCGTGCGGATATTCTGCAGCGGCGCGGACTTTACCCGCCGCCGCCAGGAACTTCCGAGATTCCCGGGCTTGAAATCGCCGGGAAGATTGTTGCCCTAGGCAAAGGAACCGAGCGCTTCGAGATAGGAGACAAGGTATGCGCACTCGTTGCAGGAGGCGGTTACGCCGAATACTGCAACGTGCACGAAAGTAATGCCCTGCCTGTACCGCAAGGGCTCAGCATGATAGATGCCGCGGCCTTGCCGGAAACCTTCTTTACAGTCTGGACCAACCTCTTCCAGTGCGGCAAGCTCAAAGCCGGCGAAACCGTATTGGTACATGGGGGAACATCGGGTATCGGCACCACCGCGACAATGTTGGCCAAGGCATTTGGCGCCACCGTACTGGTCACAGTGGGTTCGGAAGAGAAAAGGCAGGCCTCCCTGGCGCTGGGCGCAGATCTGGCCATCAATTACCGCACGCATGATTTTGTCGCTGAAACTGAAAAATTCACGGCTGGCACAGGAGTCGACGTCGTGGTCGATATCATCGCCGGCGACTATGTCGCTCGAAACTATAAGGCGGCTGCGTTGAATGGCCGCATTGTCCAGATTGGCATCCAGAATGGTCCCGCCAAAGACCTGAACCTCATGACCATGCTGAAAAAACGGCTTACGCATACCGGTTCCACCTTACGGTCCCGCAACGTGCTGGAGAAGGCGCAGATTGCGCAAGAACTGGAACAGCAAATCTGGCCGATGTTGCACCAGGGAAAGCTGAAACCCTTGATATTCCGTACCTTCAGGCTGGAGGACGCAGCTCAAGCCCACGTGCTGATGGAATCCGGTGCACATATCGGAAAACTCGTTTTGACGACCGCCGCCATGCACGCGAATGGCTCCGGAACATCGGCCTGAGGTTACTGCCGCTCTCCTGCGTTAATCCCGCTAATTGAGGGC
>JBDTHR010000039.1:0-6359 GCA_039936855.1 Nitrosospira sp.
CGCCAAGGCGGATAAGGTGCAGCTCTTCAAGAAGGCGAGACTGAGACGTGGCCAGGATGAAGTGCATGGCAATTATATTTCTTACGATGCGCTGAATGAGTTTTTTCAGGTGACAGGGAACAACGATACGAGTGCTCAGAGCCAGTCCGAGGGGAGAGTGAGGCTGGTCATCCAGCCGAAGAAGAAGGAGCCGAAACCAGCCGTTGAAACAGATGAATGAAATCGATTAACGTCCGGACCCCGAAAAATGAGCGAATTAAAAGCCATTAATTTAAAAAAGCAATATAAATCCCGGACGGTGGTACAAGATGTTTCACTTTCTGTCAGCAGCGGTGAAGTCGTCGGCCTGCTGGGCCCGAATGGCGCAGGCAAAACCACTTGTTTTTACATGATGGTAGGGTTGGTTCCTCTGGACGGGGGCAGCATATCCCTGGACGATGTCGATTTGAGCTTAATGCCGATGCACTTGCGCGCGCGTCTGGGCCTGAGCTATCTTCCTCAGGAGGCTTCAATTTTCAAGCGGCTGTCCGTGGCCGACAATATTCGGGCAGTCCTGGAACTGAAAAATTATACGCGCGATGAAATGCAGCAGCATCTCGACGATCTGCTGCATGATCTGCATATCAGTCATATACGGACCAATCCGGCAATCAGCTTATCCGGGGGCGAGCGACGCCGCGTCGAAATCGCGCGGGCACTTGCAACGCAGCCGCGCTTTATCCTGCTGGATGAACCGTTTGCGGGTGTGGATCCTATTGCCGTGCTGGATATCCAGAAAATCATCGGGTTCCTCAGGGAGCGTAGCATCGGTGTGCTCATTACCGACCATAACGTCAGGGAAACATTGGGAATTTGTGATCGTGCCTATATCATCAGCGAAGGAAAAGTCCTGGCTAGCGGAATTCCTGACGAAATCATCTATAATGAAAATGTGAGAAAAGTATATCTGGGAGAACATTTCAAGTTGTGAAAAAGATTCGTTCCGCACGAGTCTTGCCTTACCGTGGGTATTCCAAATCATGAAACCTACTCTCCAGTTTAAGCTGTCGCAACACTTGACGCTTACTCCGCAATTGCAACAATCCATACGGCTGCTGCAACTTTCCACGGTTGAACTGAACCAGGAAATAGAACGTATGGTCCAAGAAAATCCTCTCCTGGAACTTGATGATCATATCGGTAGCGATAATATCGACTATCGGAATATGCCGAGCGATACCCAGACAGAACCGTCATCGGATCTGATTGAGATTCCGGATGAAGACAGTGCGAAATTGCTTTCTATCGAGGACAGCTCTGACACGAGAAAGGTGACCGATGAGTCAGACTGGTTCTCGGATGATAGGGCAGTTCGCAATACGCGGGATGACGACGACGAGCGGGACTTTCAGCAACAGGCGGCGGAACCGCCCAGTTTGCGTGAGCATCTTAACCTGCAGCTAAGCCTTAGCCAGATTCCGGAGCGTGACAGAAAAATCGTTGGCTTGCTGATCGACAGCCTGGATGATGACGGCTATCTTGCACAGGATCTTGACGAACTCGTTGAACTCCTGCCGCGCGAACTCGCAATAGATATCGACGATCTTCACAATGCTCTGGAGCAGTTGCAACGCATGGATCCTCCCGGCATTGGGGCGCGCAACCTCAGGGAATGCCTGCTCATGCAATTGCATGCGCTGCCGGAATGTACTCCTTATCTGGACCAAGCGGTGCTGCTGGTAACGGATGATCTGGAAAGTCTGGCATCACGGGATTTCGCCACCATTAAAAAGCTGCTGCACTGTGATGATGAATGCCTGCGATCAACGCAGCACCTGATTACCCGTCTGAACCCGAGACCCGGCATTGCATTCAGTTCCACGGTTGCCCGCTACATCATACCCGACGTAATTGTGACAAAGATCAGCGGTTCGTGGACAGCCAGCCTTAATCCCGAGGCAATGCCCCGCCTCAAAATCAACCAGCTCTATGCCGACATCCTGAAACGCTCTCATGATGATTCCGCACGAGGCTTATCGAGCCATCTGAATGAGGCGAAATGGCTCATCAAGAACGTACAACAGCGTTTCAGCACGATACTCAGGGTATCCTCTGCGGTTGTCGAACGCCAGCAACAGTTTTTTGAGCATGGCGCTGTTGCCATGCGCCCCATGGTATTGCGGGAAATTGCCGATACGCTTGACTTGCATGAATCCACGATTTCACGCGTAACGACACAAAAATTCATGAGAACGCCACGGGGCATATTCGAATTGAAGTATTTTTTTGGCAGTCATGTAGCGACCGACACGGGCGGTGCTTGTTCCGCCACCGCGATTCGTGCTCTGATCAAGCAAATGATAAACGCAGAAAATGCGCAGAAGCCGCTGAGCGATAACCAGATTTCAGAAATCCTGGGACAGCAGGGGATTATGGTTGCCCGCCGTACCGTGGCAAAATATCGGGAGTCCATACAAATTCCTCCCGTTAATCTACGGAAATCATTTTAATCCAACAAGGAGGCACGATGAATTTCAACCTTACCGGTCATCACGTAGAAGTTACCCCTGCAATGCGCGATTACGTTACTTCAAAGCTGACCCGGGTTATGCGTCATGTCGACAATGTTATCGATATCAACGTGATTCTATCCGTGGAAAAGCTCAAGCAAACGGCTGAAGCAAATGTCCATGTGCCTGGTAAGGATATTTTTGTCGAAGCCGGCAGTTCCGATATGTACGTTTCCATCGATAACCTGGTGGATAAGCTTGACCGCCAGATGCTCAAGCATAAGAAGAAAAATGAAAACCACCGTAATATTGGTGTATTAAGGAATGAGAATATCGAACAACCCGAGTAAACGATTCATGCAGATCTTTAGTCTTGCCGGATAAGCTTTGCCCCCGATCCCACAACCAGGAAGATTCAACCCGGATGCTCCGATTTAACGTTGCACAGCTATTTGAAGATAAACAGTCAACTCTGAGTCTGACCTGGGAGGCAGGTAAAGACGGTGGCGACCGGTGCCTGGATGCGGAAGCCGTTGCCTCCTCGACTCAGGGAATGATCGGTCATCTCAATTTCATCCACCCTAACTGGATACAGGTATTGAGCGAGACCGAAGCCGAGTATCTCAACCTGCTCGATACCGATTCCCTGGCACGGAGCATGCAACAGGTCGCGCAAAGCGATCTTTTGTGCATTATCGTTGCGGGCGGCGGTTCAGTGCCAGACTCGATAAGAGCCCTGGCGGATGCCACCCACACGCCCCTTTTCCTTTCACCCTACTCCAGCCTGGAGGTGATCTGGACGTTGCGCCCCTACCTGGGGCGCGTTCTTGCGCCCTCCTGCAGCCGCCATGGCGTATTGATGGACGTTCTGGGAATGGGTGTAATGATCACCGGTGAAAGCAGCGTTGGCAAAAGTGAATTGGCGTTGGAGCTCGTGAGTCGGGGCCATGGGCTCGTCGCCGATGATGTCGTGGAACTTTATAGAATTGCGCCAGAAACGCTGGAAGGATGCTGTCCTCCGATATTGCGCGATTTTCTTGAAGTGCGCGGACTGGGGATGTTGAACATCCGAACTATTTTTGGCGAGACCGCGGTACGCCGAAAAAAAAACATGAAGCTTATCGTACATTTGCAAAAACCCAGCAGTGCTGACTTCAACACGATGGAGCGACTGCCAATCAACGATGTCACCGAAAGCGTCCTGGACGTCAAAATTCGCAAGGTTATCATCCCGGTAGCCGCTGGCCGAAACCTGGCCGTGCTGGTAGAAGCGGCGGTACGCAATTATGTGCTGCAACTTCGTGGTATCGATAGTGCTCAGGAATTCTTTGCGCGACATCAACAGGAAATGGAAAATGATCAAAACAGGCAAAAGCAGGAAAATGAAGGTTGAAATGCAGGGTGAAAACCATTAATTCTCCCCTTCTATTCGAAAAATGCAGCTGATCGTCATTAGCGGTCTTTCGGGATCCGGCAAAAGTATCGCCCTAGCCGTGCTCGAGGACAATGGCTACTATTGCGTGGACAATCTGCCAGCAAACCTGCTGCCGGAGGTTACGGTATATTTGAAGGAATCCGGACACCAGCGCGTGGCGGTGAGTATCGATGCGAGGAGCCGCGAAACCTTGCATTTGCTGCCGCAACGGTTGGCCGATCTAAGGCGGCAGGGAATGGACGTGCACCTGCTGTTCCTTGAAACGAAAACCGATACGCTGGTAAAGCGTTTTTCGGAAACCCGACGCCGCCACCCACTCAGCGATAACCATTCGACTTTGCTGGAAAGTATAGAGTCGGAGCGCGAAATGCTGCGCGACATCCGCGATCTCGCAAACCGCATCGATACCAGCGATTCGAGCGCCAGTTCATTGCGTGCATGGATAAGGGATTTTGTCGGTCTTAATCATGCAAGCCTGACTCTCCTGTTCCAGTCGTTTGGCTTCAAACACGGCATTCCCCTGGATTCCGACATGGTATTCGATATTCGCTGCCTTCCCAATCCGCATTACGAAACGCTTCTGCGGCCTTTAACCGGAAAAGATGGACCGGTAATTGAATACCTTGATGCGCAAACCAGCGTCAATAAAATGTTTGAGGACATCAAACGGTTTGTGGAAGACTGGTTACCCTGCTTCATTTGCGACAATCGCAATTACCTGACTGTGAGTATCGGTTGCACCGGCGGCCGTCATCGCTCGGTTTATTTTGCTGAACGGTTGGCACGATATTTCGTCGGAGATAACCAGGTTCTGGTACGACACAGGGAGTTTGACGTATAGAACTGGCTGAAAGGAAAGTGCAAACTTATTCCGGTGTGAGCGAGACATCGCCTTCTTTATTCCATACGGAAAATATGCTGAAGTTTGCGCGCAACCGCGTGACAGGATGCCATCGCGGGTTAGACCTTACCGGAGTGTTTCTGCCGCGCATTCTCCGGGAGAGATCAGCGCCAGGCCGGTTGTCGCCACCCGGTAAATTCCAGCCTCGGTCACAATAAAATCCATTGGAACATCATGCGGTTGCGGGTAGACGCTTTCGTTCCGCAAAATTTCGAACGCGATACCGATGGCTACAGGCCGCGGAGTGATCGCGATCAAGGTGCGATCGAAATAACCTCCGCCATATCCCAGCCTGAACCCCAGTTGATCGAAGCCTACCATCGGGATTACCAGCGCGCCGACCGTGACCACGCTGGTATTATCCGGTACTGGGATGTTATAGACGCCTCTTTTCATCGGCGCACCCGGCCACCATCTGCGAAAACACAGCGGCTCCTGTTTATTCACCACTTCGGGCAGTGCAAGCGTCGCGCCGCGCTCCCGGATAAAATCCATCAGTGGGCGTGGATCATATTCGCCACGATGAGGCCAGCAGAATCCCACCACTTCTTTTTGTAAAGACGGAAAGCCCTGTTCCAGCAAAGCTGTGATCGCCATACTCCAGCGGCAGCGCTCCGCTTCGGTAGCGCTTTCCCTGCGTATTATCAACTCGGCACGCTGCTGCTTTCTCCACGCTTGCCAGTTATCCATCATCGTGAAGCGCTATCCGCGCAGTCGATTCTTTATTTCCCTCATCACGATTGTTTTTTGAAGAGTGCGTGATGATCATGGGCAACCATACTGTATGAGGAGTTTTCTGACCGGTGAAGGGATGGCTGCTTTCAGTGCATCATCAAACGTCGCCCAGTTGTCGCTTCCGTCCGGTGTTACGGCTGACGGACATGAAACCACTTGTAGTGGCTGTGGATGAATTCGTAGCTTGAAATGAGTGAAGGTATGATCAAGTGACTGCATCTGCGCCAGTGGCTCTACTATCATGCCATAACGCTGCCTGCAGTGTTCGCCAGCATCTTCGCTCATCGGCATTTCCGGCAGACACCATAAATTGCCCCAGATTCCCACCACCGGGCGTTTCTCCAAAAAAATCCGCCCCTGCTTCATCAGCATCAAAAGCACCGTCTCCCGCTTCGGTAATGGCTTTCTTGGCCTCGGAGCAGGAAGTTTATCGATCAGGTTATCCCGGAACGCAATGCAATCCCGTAGCAAGGGGCATGACGCACATTTGGGCTTGCCGCGAGTGCAAATCGTGGCGCCGAGATCCATCAGTGCCTGGGTGTAAACTTCGATCCCGTTTCTGGCGTTGCTCTCGTCTCTGTCTGGCAACAGTTCCTCAGCTTTTTGCCACAGTAGAATCTCGTTCTTTTTCCCTCCGGTATAGCCATCGATCCCAAAGTAGCGGGCAAAAATACGCTTGACGTTACCATCGAGTATCGCGCACTGCTGGCCATACGCAAATACGGCAATCGCGGCAGCGGTAGAGCGCCCTATACCGGGCAGTTGCCGAATCGCCTCCACATCCCAAGGAAAAACGCCT
>JBDTHR010000040.1:0-11968 GCA_039936855.1 Nitrosospira sp.
TTGGGTCTCGGCTTCCAGGATCTCGCTGATATCTTTGGTCAATCCGGAAATCCGTGCCGCCTTTTCCGCATAGGCGGGATCATGGCGCAATAAATGGCCGTATTCCTTTACGGTCACGCCGCAACCACTGGCGGTCATGACGATGGCTTCTACGCCAACTGCCCCTTCTCCTCCCTCATCATCTTCCATTCCGACATACGGCCACCAGGCATCCACATTGCGGCGCATATAATCCAGCCCTTCCTGCTGGGCATTAAGATGGTAAGACACCGCGCCGCAACAACCTGCATTCGGCGCCTTGATGAGGGATATGCCGAGCTTGCCCAATACTCTTGTGGCGGCGGCGTTAATGTTGGGCGCCAGCGTCGGCTGTACGCAGCCTTCCAGCACCAGCATTTTGCGTTGATTTTGTACAGGAGGCTGAGACCGCGGTCCCGCGGGTTGGGAATTCTTTATATGCGGCATTGAATCCCGAAGAACACCCGGCAGGAACGGGCGGGCAGATCTCCCCAGCTTCAGCAATGATGCAAACACCCCTGGGTTGGGTAGCGTATGGCGCAGTGCGTATCGCATGGTAGTTGCAGCGAAACTGCGTCCCACTTTTTTTTCAACAATGCCGCGACCGATATCCACCAGTCGTCCATATTGCACGCCGGAGGGACAAACCGTCTCGCAGGCGCGGCAGGTGAGGCAACGGTCGAGATGCAATTGTGTCTTTTGCGTGACCGGCGCGCCTTCCAGCACCTGCTTTATGAGATAGATACGCCCACGTGGGCTATCCAGTTCATCGCCCAGCAACTGATAAGTGGGGCAGGCGGCAAGGCAGAAGCCGCAGTGAACGCAATTGCGCAGTATCGCTTCCGCTTCCTGTCCTTCCGGAGAGTCTTTGATGTAGTCGGCGAGATGGGTTTGCATTTATATCTCCGGATATATCCGGCCGGAATTAAGTATACGCATGGGGTCGAATTTTTCTTTCAGGCGGCGGGTGATCTTCATCATAGCCGGGGCGAGCGGATGAAACACGGCTGCGCGCGATCCGTGGCTGCGAAATAAAGTAGCATGGCCACCCCCGGCTTTCGCTGCGCTGCGTATAGCGAGATGCACTGCCTCGGTATCCGCATCAGCTGATTCAATCGCCAGCCAGCGCAATGCCCCGCCCCATTCGATCAATTGATTCCCCGGCAGCGATAGTGGCAAGGTCGTGGATTTTATGGACAGGCGCCAGAGCGGTTTCCCCGTTTGAAAAAACGGGTGGGTCTGATCACGCACTGTTTTCCAGAAAACCGCACCGTCATCGATCTCTTCGCCACCTATTATCGCACGCGCGGCGCGCACCGCAGGTGCTGCGCCAGAGAGTCTCAAAGCAAGGACACCATCGCAGAAACAGGTTGCGGAAACCGGTAACGGCTTGCCTGCCCAAAAATTCATCTTTTCAATGGCTACCGCCTCGTTCATCGGTAAGAGCAGCGTAAGTTCCATCGCCGGTAGCGGCAGCACTTTGAGTGAAACCTCAAGCAACAAGCCCAGCGTACCCATCGAACCCGTCATCAAACGCGAAACATCGTAGCCTGCGACATTTTTCATGACCTGGCCGCCAAAACGCAGATCCTCTCCTCTACCATCCAGCATGCGCACTCCCAGCACAAAGTCGCGTACCGCACCGGCGGATGCACGGCGCGGACCGGACAGGCCGGCAGCTACACAACCACCTAGCGTAGCGCCCGCACCAAAATGGGGTGGCTCGAAAGCAAGCATCTGACCGTGCCTGGCCAGTTCGGTTTCGAGATCGGTCAGTCGCGTCCCTGCGCGAGCAGTGACCACCAATTCCGTAGGTTCGTAATCGACTATGCCGGCGTAAGCCGTGGCATCGAGAATATCTTCGCCCGGAGGAAGCGGAGCGATGAGGGGGGCAGCACGGCTGCCATAGAAGTCCTTGGTGCCGCCGCTGCGTATTATCAATGGCTCGTCGGCACCCCCGGCCGCCTGAATAGTATCGGCAAACTGATTGATGAGGTACTGCATTGCCTAATCGCTGCCAGTCTTCAAACTACGCAAAATCGCCTCGTCAATTCAGAACCTCGGCAGTTCAGGAAATTTTTCTTTGCCCCGGTGCACATGCATGGCGCCATGCTCGGCGCAACGGCGTAGCGTCGGTACGGCTTTTCCGGGATTCAATAGTCCATCCGGATCAAAGGCCGCCTTTACCGCATGAAACATCTTCAACTCCCCAATCTTGAATTGAGAGCACATCTGGTCGATTTTTTCCACACCGACTCCGTGTTCGCCCGTAATGGTTCCTCCGGCCTCAATGCACATCTGAAGTATCCTCGCGCCAAATTTCTCGGTTAATTCAAGCTCTCCCGGCCGATTCGCATCGTAAAGAATCAGCGGATGCAAGTTACCGTCACCGGCGTGAAAGACATTCATGCAACGCAGGCCGTACTTGGTGGAGAGCGTCTCGATTCCGGACAATACGGCTGCAAGACTCTTGCGGGGAATGGTCCCGTCCATGCAGTAGTAATCCGGCGATATACGGCCCGCCGCCGGGAATGCGGCCTTGCGGCCGGCCCAGAATTTAAGCCGCTCGGCCTCGTCACGCGATGTCCTGATCTCGGTCGCGCCGCTTCTCTCCATGATTTCGTTAATATGACGGATTTCTTCCGCCACTTCCTCTACCGTACCGTCGGCTTCGCACAGCAGAATCGCGGCCGCATCAAGATTGTAGCCCGCATGAACATACTCCTCCACTGCGCGGGTGGTGATTTTATCCATCATCTCCATACCGGCGGGGATAATACCCGCGCCGATCACGTTTGCTACCGCATCGCCAGCATGACGAACGTCATTAAATGCAGCAAGGACCACCTGGGCTTTTTCCGGCATCGGAAGGAGTTTTACGGTAATTTCCGTCACAACGCCCAACATGCCCTCGCTGCCGGTCATGAGCGCCAGCAGGTCGTAACCCGGCGCATCCAGCCCATCAGCGCCGATTTCGAGAATCTCGCCATCGATGGTTATCACGCGCAGTTTAATAATGTTATGCACGGTGAGCCCATATTTCAGGCAGTGTACACCGCCCGAATTTTCGGCCACGTTACCTCCGATGGAGCAGGCAATTTGCGACGAAGGATCAGGTGCATAATACAAGCCATATGGTGCCGCCGCTTCGCTGATCGCGAGGTTGCGCACCCCCGGTTGCACCCGCGCGGTGCGTGCCACCGGGTCAAGCTCGACTATTTCTTTCAACTTGGCGAGCGACAGGAGCACGCCCTCGGCATGCGGCAGGGCGCCCCCGGACAGGCCGGTTCCCGCCCCTCGTGCCACTACCGGGACTTTTGCCACATAACAAACCTCCAGAACTTCAATCACTTCACTTTCAGTTCGCGGCAGTACCACGATCAAGGGCACCTGCCGGTAAGCCGACAAGGCGTCGCACTCGTACGGCTTCATGTCCTCGATCTCATGAAGCACCGCGTCGGGTGGCAGAAAGGAGCGTAGCCTGGAAACAAGCTCTGGAGCATTCATCTCTATAATTAAACCCGGTTAATTGGATTCCGTTTGCGGATTATGAATCAAATCGTTAATTTTGTGATTCGACAATTTTTCCAGTATTTGTATCATTGCCGCGCTATCCAGCTTCGCGCCGCCGTGAGCAACGCATGCATTGAACATTTGCTGAACGGCGGCCGTATTGGGCAAACTGATACCCAGCGCACGCGCATTGGTGAGTGCCAGGTTCAAATCCTTCCGATGCAGTTCTATGCGGAATCCCGGCTCGAATGCGCGCTTGATCATACGTTCGCCGTGAACCTCCAGGACGCGCGATGAAGCAAACCCACCCATCAGCGCCTGGCGCACCCTGGCAGGATCGGCGCCGGCCTTGGACGCAAACAGCAGGCCCTCGCCGACCGCCTCGATAGTAAGCGCGGCGATGATCTGGTTGGCAATCTTGCAAACCTGGCCCGTGCCATTCTCGCCGATCAGCGTTATTGTTTTTCCCAATAATTCAAGAACAGGCCTGATCCTCTCGAATACCGATTCCGTTGCACCCACCATAATGGTGAGGGTTGCATTCATTGCGCCCGTATCGCCACCGGAAACGGGCGCATCCACATAGTCATGACCGAGCTTGTTGATAGCAGCGGCAAACGTTCTGGTTTCCATGGGAGAGATGGAACTCATGTCCATCACGATCTTACCTGCAATAGGGCTTTCGCGCCTGGCGCCGCTCAACTCGCTGCGCAACCTTTCGACCACGCCATTCGTGCCGAAAAGTACCCGTTCCACATCCTGCGTATCAGGCAGCATGGTGATGATAATGTCGGCGCTTTGGGTGACTTCGCCGGGCGAAGAGCAGGCCTTGCCCCCCAGCTTGAGCAATTCATCCGGCACCCCACTGCGAGAATGCAGAAACAATGGGTGGCCGCCCCGGATAAGGTGCGCCGCCATGGGCTTTCCCATGATGCCCAGGCCAATGAAACCGATACTTGTCATTTTTTGCTCATCAGCACTTGAAGTCCTGCCGGTTATCTCATTTATACTTTTGGGTCCGCCAGCCTCGCTGGTGTCACGCACGAATTTTTCGCGGGCGGAGAAGTTTCGCTAGTGTAAACTTTCTCGCGGTTCGGATGCCGAATACGGAAGCGTATTTCTAACCTTTAAGCTCTATGCGGTTTAGAAATAAACGTTGGAGTTTCTTCGCCACCCCAACCTACGGGGATATTTTGTCTGGGCGCGTCATCGCTGCGTACGGATGGGGCGTGGGTAACCGAATGATGGGTTATGCTTCGCTCCACCCATCCTACGTGCAGATTTTGTCGTTGCCGCGCTTAAATACCAGACGCCGGGCTTCAAAACGTGTGCTCATATTTTCGGCGTCGAGATAGAAAAGAATATCGACATTTTATAACCACAAGGAACAGGATGATCGAATTTCAACACGACAGGGTTAAACCCTGCCTTTCCACCTATATTAATACAAAAGTCGCTCAATACCATATGTGCGGACTCGACCGCGTGGCGACCGTGCGCGAAAACAGCCATGATGCGGGCATGACGAGTGCCGGTCTTGAACTGTCGGGAGCGCTGGGATGAGCGCGGAACCGGTAATCATCATCGGCAGTGGTATAGGCGGTTATACCGTGGCCCGGGAATTTCGCAAGCTGGATGCGGAAACGCCTGTCGTGATCATTTCCACGGATCATGGCGGATTTTATTCCAAACCGATGCTTTCAAACGCGCTGGCGACGGGGAAAACGCCTGCGTCCATACTGAATGCCAGCGCCGAGAAAATGGCCGCGCAGCTGAAGTTGACGATCCGGCCTTATAGCCGGGTGACGGCCGTCGACGCATCCGGCAAAACTGTAACCCTGGAAGGTGGAGAGAAACTATCCTACAGCAGGCTTGTTTTGGCGTTGGGCGCTGATGCAATCCGGTTGCCGCTGGAAGGCGGGGGGGCGGGGGACATTCTTTCCGTAAACGATCTTGATGACTACGGGCGTTTCCGGAATGTCCTGGAAGGAAAAAAAGAGGTGACCATCCTTGGCGCGGGCCTGATCGGTTGCGAATTCGCCAATGACCTGACCATGGCGGGTTACCGGGTACGCGTGATCGATATCAGTGCACAACCTCTGGGCCGGCTGCTACCGCAAGCCGGTGGTGCCTTCATGCAACGCAGGCTGGAAGCAGCCGGTGTGGTTTTTCACCTGGGGGTGGCGACTCAATATGTGGAACGCATACAAGAAAATCTGCGCCTGACGCTTGCCAACGGGGAAATCATACGGACGGATGTTGTCCTGTCCGCTGTCGGGTTGCGCCCCCGCACTGCGCTCGCTCAAGCAGCCGGTATTGCGGTGAATCGGGGTATCTCGGTAAACCGCTCGCTGCAAACCGGTTATGCGGATATTTATGCTTTGGGCGACTGCGCCGAAGTGGAAGGTAGAGTATTGCCGTACGTCATGCCGATCATGCATGCCGCGCGCGGACTCGCGGCAACACTTGCCCAGACCCTGACTCCAGTACGCTACCCTGCCATGCCTGTGCTGGTCAAGACACCGGCTTGTCCAGCCGTGGTGTCGCCACCCGACGCAGGAAAACAGGGAGAGTGGCTGGTGGAGGAAGACGAAAACGGAGTTAAGGCCCTGTTTCAAAGTCTGGAAGGCGAATTGCTGGGGTACGCGCTGCTGGGTATTTCTACCAAGGAAAAGAATGCGCTTGCCGCGCAGTTGCCGGCAGTAATGGAATAACGCCGCCGATATCGATTTGTCACTCCAGGTCAACCTGGAGTGACAAATCATATTATCTCCATCTCTAGCAGCCTGTCGGACTCATTCTATCAAAAACCCTTCGAACGCATGCATGAAGCATAAGCTGCCTGATACTGCGCGTCGTGCGATTTGGTTTCATTGAGTCCGTACAGGCTTCCTCCCGCCACACCCGTTACGCCACCAATGGCAGCGCCCTTTCCGGCACCGCTGCCTCCACCTGCGATCGCACCGCCCGCGGCACCTATCGCCGCACCGATAGCGGCGCCCAACACAGCGTTCTTGACCACCTCCTCGGTTTTGCTGCTCACCTTCTCATTGGCGTAGTTATTGCACGCTTCCATGACGGCCTGCGAAGGGTAGGCTGGTTGAGGTGGGTGTCCTGCTTGCGCAGAATATGTCGGGGGTGGCGGGACAGCGCCCGAAGTACTCCTGCTCGACTTTGCAACGCGGGTATTCCGCTGGGGCTCGACCGGTACCACTTCTTCGGCCAGCTTGACCGACGTGCCCGATTTTGTCGTGTCTTCCACCGCAACGGTTGGAGACGCATCAATCACCTTTTGAGAATCAGGCACCTCAGTCCCGGAATCCCGTCCTGTGACAAGCAGCGTGGCGGCAACGGTTGCGCCGACCAGCAGTATTCCAATCGTCGCGAACTTCCAATAATTAGCGGATTCGTTTGACATCATAGTTCCTTCTGAAATGTTGCTTTTGTCCTTTATCTTTCCTGAGTTCATTCAACTACCGCCTTCCCGTCTACTCAGTGGGACCCATGCTTGCCACCTTTCCCATTTTCATGGCCATCGCCACTTTTGCCCTTGTTGTTCTTATCACTTTTGTCCTTTGCCGTATGCTCATGACCCTTGTGCTTACCTTCTCCACGATTGTGATTTTTACCTCCAGCTTCATGTACATGATGGTCTTGATTCCTCAGGTCAGAACGCTCCTGTCCCTTGGTTGCCCCAGTAGACCACTGGGCGTTTGAATTCTCGGTCGCCTGTTGACCCATGTGTCCGGATGCCATCCCGCCCGACTTCCCATGTTGAGCAGCGTCGGCCATTCCGTGATGTCCGCCACCTTCACGCGCTACCGCCGTATTGCCATACGCCACCACAACACCCACCAATAATACCCACAAACCTCTATGCATGTTCGATCTCCTCTTGTGCTTACCCAACTTTTTTTATTGATGACAACCCTACCGGCAATCCTGTCCCAGGATAAGGGTCGTCATATTCTCTTCAAACGCATTTTTCGACACTCTCTATCTTCACTTGCTTCGGTCGCCTTGGCTACTGGACTGAAGTACAACGCGCAGAGCAGCCCATCTGGATCAACTGTTCGCAATAACGCGGATCAGCTCAGTCCGTTTACTCTCGAACCCCATCCTGGTACAGCAATATTTTTCAACTGATGAATGCACTGGCATAGCAATGTGAAATTTTTGTGAAATTTATGTAACTATACGACAACCGATTGTCTACTGATGCGTTATATCGATTAAGCCCAGATAATCCATCAGGACGCGAGATGATGGCGAGGCAGGTTGCGAGACAGTTTTGCCGGTTGAGAGAAATCCATAGCCTGGTCTATGAACGCCGCTCAGGTAGCAAAAATGGCGGCGGGAATGGGCGCAAATTGACCGCCAGCACTTGCGCAGGCTCGCAGAGCCGCCTAATGGATTATCTGGGTCAAGGGCACTAAATTGTTTTCTGACCGACGGTTCTTTATCAACTGTGATCCTTATCGAGAAATGGAGACTTTCATGACAAAAATAAAACTTGCCTGCACCGCTCTTATCATGCTTGGGCTGGTTCCCGTCAGTTCAGCCTGGGCAGGAAAAGGCCATGGCAACGGTCACAATAACCACGGTCACCACCGTAATCATCATAACCACGGCCACCATCACAACCATGGTGGAAATCATGGCGGATACGGACTCGCAATAGGAATGGGATTGTTAGGTTATGGCCTGGGCTATCTGAGTAACAGGGCACCGTCCTATCCACCCCAATATGGCTATCCATCCGCTGGCTACGCGCCCGGCTATGGATATGCCCCCGTTATCGTCCCTCCTGCGCCGCCGGTTTATATCCAGCAGGGATGGCGATAGCGGGCACTTTTCCTTGATTAAACACAAGCACTACCTGGGTATGGAGACGTAAATGGGGAAAATGAAATTGATGTGCGCGGCACTTATGCTGTTCGGGTCGGTTCCATTGGCATTGGCGGGCAGGGGCCATGGTCATCATGGCCATCACAATCACGGCCATCACCACCGCCATGGAGGAGGGTACGGAGGATATGGGCTGGCGTTAGGCATGGGATTATTGGGGTATGGCCTGGGCAGCTATGGCAACAGGGCGCCTTATTATCCACCTTCGTATGGGTACGGAAACAGGTATGGCTATCCTCCTGTCGGGTACGCGCCCAATTATGGCTATGCGCCTGTTGCAGTTCCTTCCGCACCAACAGTTTATATTCAGCAACAGGAGGTCGTGCAGGCCCAACCCCAGCCTCAAGCGACCAGTTACTGGCACTATTGTCGCAGCCCGGAAGGTTACTATCCCTACGTAAAAAAATGCCCTGACGGCTGGCTGCAAGTCGCACCCGAGCCTAACCAATAAAAGGGATCGGCAGGATGCGCAAAACACTTGGATTATTCGCGCTGCTCGTCACATTCCTGCTCGTCGGTTGCACGAGCATGCCGAAAGGGCCCAGCCTGATGGCGTTGCCGGGCTCCGGCAGAAGCTTCGAGCAATTTCGCTACGACGATTACTATTGCAAGCAATTCGCCAATGAACAAATTGGTGGCATGGATCCGAATCTGGCATCGATATCCAGCGGAGCAGGCAGCGCCGCGATAGGGGCGGCGCTAGGGGCAGCGGCGGGCGCGGCTTTGGGCGGTGGACGCGGTGCAGTAATCGGGGCCGGTACTGGTCTGGTGGCTGGAGGCCTGGCTGGAACGCGCACCGCGGGAGCCTCGGGATACGCCAGCCAACAGCGCTACGACAATGGCTATATACAATGCATGTATGGGAAGGGCCATCGCGTTCCTGTACAAGGCCAGGTCACCACTGACCCCTATACGAATGGCGGCAACCAGTACATGAATACACCTTCCCCATCTTATTCCCCAGCCAGAAGCGTACGGAATTCGGTAGTTCCGCCGCCATCTCCAACGCCTCCAGGCATTCCTCCACCGCCGCCCCCGCGCTAAAGTTGCGGAGATAAGGCACATCACCCCTCGATCGAAGAAAGTGAACGGGCATTACCTCCGATAACGTCGCAACCCTAATTTTTCTACCGCTGGCAGGGAAGGAATATTGAGATGTTACGAAACCCGCCCAGCCCCAAAGCCTGGCACGGTCGCGACAAAGATAAAGGAGACTATCTTCGGTTATCTCAAAATCAAAAGGCTGAATATCTGCTGGTTTGCCAGTAAGCCGAGGGCGATTTGAACGCTCGACCCACGTATCAAGTCTTTCCGGTGAGCAAGATGCGACCCACAACGGAGCCCGCTTTTTCAAAGCGTTAACCGGTTATCACCTTTACAGGCTGTCGTGCCTTTTTATCATTTCTTTGCCACATACGACAGGCACGACAGACAAGACATCTTAAGAGAATCTTATTGCCAGAACCTTAGCGGGACCTGATATTGCCGCTATCGTCTGACAGGATTACCTCCACCCGCCGATTCATTTGCCGGCCCGCTTCGTTGCTGTTACTGGCAACCGGAAAGCTTTTTCCATAACCTCGCGTTGTGATGCGAGTGGAATCGATGCCCATATTCATCAGGGTATCGCGAACCGCATCGGCACGTCTTTCTGAAAGTACCTGGTTGTAGTTTTCGCTGCCGGTGCTGTCTGTGAATCCCTCAATAGCAACGTTGCGCTGCGGATCCTGCTTGAGAACGTCAGCAAGTTTTTGCACCGCACGAACGCCACCCGATTTGAGCTGAGCATGATTGGTATCGAACATCACATCGCCGAAAGTAATGACTATACCCCGGTCCGATTTTTTTGCGCTCAGCTCTTTAAGCTGTGATTCAAGCGTGTTCGCCCGCATTTCAGCGCTCTGTGCCTGCATTTCGGCACTTTGTGCTTGTTGTTGAGCCTGTGCCGCTTCTTCTGTTCTCGCGGAAAGACGGATCTTGTTGCGTTCGGCATCAGCGGAAGAGATATCTGCTTCAGCGACTTTGCGCTTTGCAGTTTCCTGGGCTATAGAAACTTGCTGTTGTGCCAGATAAGCCAGATGATCCACTTCGGCAGTATCTTTTCCTTTCTTCCAGGCAGTGTCGGCTGCTTCCAACGTATCGCCTGCCTGCTTCAACTCCAAAGGTGCCAGATTTGTAACTTCAGGGTCGCCCTGGGCACTGCGATAGCTGCTATGGGCACTATCCAGAAGTGCATTTGGTGTAGAACTGCACCCCGCCAGCGCTGCGATAGCCATAAACGAGATGGTTAGATAACCGTTATTTTTCATGAATATGTCTCCTTCAGGTAATTACTGTAAATTGCGGTCCATTTCGTTTTGTAGTATTCGGTCGCTTTCCTTCAACGCGTCCGCTGCTTGCTGTGCTTTCGCCGCGCGGGCTTTAGCGCTCGCTAATTGCGCATTGGTTTGTGCGTTTTCACCCAACTTTATGGCCTTTTTGTAGTCATAGTCCATCGCTGCATTTTCAGCATTCGCCAGGTTGTCCTGGGCGGCTTTCAATTCCACCGGAGCAAATTCCGGCGCCCCCGCGCTGACAGCGTCGGCAACCGCAGTTTTTGCGACCGCAAGCTGAGACGCCATATTTCTATTTTCTGTGTTTGCGCAACCTGCCGCGAATACCGTGGCGAGAACCATTACGCTCATCATTTGATACCATTTATATTTCGAAAAGTCTTTCATCGCTTACCTCCTGAAGATCAATAGATGCCGATTAACAATACTGTTGCTGAGCTTATCGGGAATATTTTAAATAATCGGTCTGTTAGCGCACTTAAGCGCCATTAAACGGCGCGCATATGCGCCGTATGATTAAACGGATCATCACGTCTGAGGTAGTGGAAACAACCGATATCTTTTCCACAATTGCTGTGGATAAGTTTGTGGACAACCTCTGGACACGAGAGGTAAGTCAGCTGTCTGTAACGCTATTTACTTGATTGACCTTTTTTTAAACTAAAAGTATTTTTAAACATTATCAGTCACTTAGATGGAAGACCAACGTTCATGCCGGTTTCCACGATATTGTTGTGGGCATTTGTGTGCCTATATTACAAATGTGGATTACTGTCAAATGTCAATAATCCTTATTGATAGTACTTCGTATTCCCGTGGATATTGGAGCAAGCCGCAATTCAGGCTTGTGGGTATTCTGATCTGTCGTGACCGAGTTTCGATGATTTCGGGAATCGTGCCGGAACGGCGCCGTCACCAAGTATGTAAAGTGCGCTGCGGGCAGCGAACCTGGACTGGCCGGCAGCACGCGTGCAGACCAATGCGGGAATCTGGTGCGCACTCTTCCTACTGGATCACGCGCGGATGGCCGCCTCTCTTCAATGCAGAAATGGCCTCTTCCCTGCTTCCCACGGTAATATCAGCCGGACAGAAGAAATATCTGGAAAGCGCCCGTTGCGCATAGTGCTGTGATACGGCTTCGAGTTCCTCCCATTTTGATACCCGTGCCCGTACCCACGTCTTGTCGTCACGCGCTA
>JBDTHR010000041.1:0-9352 GCA_039936855.1 Nitrosospira sp.
GTGCGGCAAATTGGACGTGGAAACGGCCACCCGCGTTGTGAAAGGCATTGCAAAGGGTTGCGAACAGGCGGGATGCGCCTTGATTGGCGGCGAGACTGCCGAAATGCCGGGCATGTACCCGGAGGGGGAATACGATCTTGCCGGCTTTGCGGTAGGCGCCGTCGAGAAAGACCGGATTATCACCGGCTTGACCATTCGGGAAGGCGACGCGGTATTGGGACTTGCTTCCAGCGGCGCACATTCCAACGGCTACTCGCTGATCCGCAAGATCATCGAAAAAAATAATACGGATTTGTCAGCGGATTTCCACGGTGAAGCGTTAATTGATGTCATCATGGCGCCGACGCGCATTTATGTAAAACCGTTGCTTGAACTGATGAAACATCTGCCGGTCAAAGGCATGGCACATATTACTGGCGGCGGTTTGACGGAGAATATCCCACGCGTCCTGCCAAAAGGCGTCACGGCGATATTGAAACCCGAAGCATGGGATAGGCCTCCGCTTTTTGACTGGCTCCAGCAGCAAGGCAATGTGAACGAACAGGAAATGCGACGTGTGTTCAACTGCGGCATTGGCATGGCGCTGGTAGTGGCGCCGGAATTTGCCGATAATGCAATGCAGATTTTGCGATCTGCTGGCGAGACTGTGTGGCATATCGGCATGATTCGCGAACGCCATGCGGATGAAGCGCAGATAATCTTCGAGTAATCGGCTGTGCATGTAAAGAAGAAGTCGAGTACCGCTGCCGAAACAATGAAATCCCTCGTGATCCTCATCTCGGGTCGCGGCAGCAACATGCAAGCGCTGATCGAAGCAAAGCTTCCGGTCAGGATCGCTGCAGTCATCAGCAACAGACCCAATGCACCGGGCCTTGAAATTGCAAAAATGCATGGTTGTGAAACCAGAGTGCTGGATCAAGGGTCTTATTCCGAACGCCGCGCGTTTGACACCGCGCTGGCCGATGCAATCGATGCTTATGAGCCTGACCTGATAGTGCTCGCAGGATTTATGCGAATTTTGGGAGATGATTTTGTCAACCGCTATCAGGGAAAGCTAATGAACGTCCACCCATCATTGCTGCCCGCTTTTCCAGGGCTTCATAGTCACAGGCAGGCGTTGCAGGAAGGTGTAAAGATACATGGCTGCACGATACATTTCGTTACCTCTCAAATGGATCGCGGTCCGATAATCGTCCAGGCCGCTGTTCAGATATTACCGGACGATACCGAAGAAACGCTCGCAGCACGGGTACTGCAACAGGAGCACCGCATTTACCCCGCAGCCGTGCGGTGGTTCATGGAAGACCGGCTGAAACTCTCTGATAATCATGTTGAAGTGAGCAACGCCGGAATCGACAACTCAGTTTTATACTCACCGGAATTATACAAATGAAACCGTTATCCATTGCGTTGCTGTGGAGCTTAAGTTTTTCGGTTTTCTCCGCTGGTGCCGCTGATGCCCCCGTCCGGGTCGATATCAGCTATTCGATAACATCCGGAGCACTCGAAGGCGAAGTGAACGACACTTTGAAAATCATTCAGGAAAGTGGTAAACGTAGTTATGAGATCAATAGTGAATCCCGCGCCAAAGGTCTGCTGGCGCTGACACAACCCGAAAGCGTGGTGCGCGATAGCCAGGGGATCATTACCTCGCAAGGGGCATTGCGTCCCGGACGTTTTTCGGACCAGCACGGCAAGAAGATACCCAAGGTAGCTATTTTCGACTGGGATAAGAAGCTGTTGACTCTTCAACATAAGCGTGGAGAAGAGCAAAAGGCCTTGCCTGCCGATGTTCAGGACAAGCTGAGCCTGCCCTACAGCTTCATGTTCTCTCCCGTTTCCGCTGTCTCAGGCAAGGTGATCGACCTCCATGAAACCGATGGCAAGCACCTCGAATTGGCACACTACACGGTTGGAAAAGAAACCCTGGACACGCCGATGGGTAAGCTGGAAACCATCGTACTGACAAAGCGGGTGGAAAACGAAGGTCAGCGCGACAAGAAAATCTGGCTTGCTGTTGACCATCACATGTTACCGGTACGCATCGTTGCGGCCGAGAAAATGGGCATTGTTACGGATCAGATGGTTACCAACATAAGCTACACAGACAAGATGGTCGGCAGTTTCAAACAGGGACGCCTGCGCTGATCGAAAACCAGCAGGCAATCGATATCAGCTGATACCGTCCTGCCGGTTTGTTGTTTTTACGAGCGCGCCCATGCGGGTCGCGCATCCCTCGCGCCTGCTTTCCCCAATAATCGACAATAGATGCGTCTTACTCCTGCTCATCTGGACATGGCTACTGCTGCACTGCGTGCCGTGCTTCCGCTGGAACATCCCGCAGATTCCATACTGCGGCATTTCTTCCGGGAAAACCCGACGCTTGGCGTAAAAGACCGCGCGTTTGTCGCGGAAACGGTTTTCGGCATTTTGCGCCACCGCTTTTTCATCGAGCGCGCGGTTAACACTGCCACCCCCCGTTCTTTACTGCTTGCTTATCTGGCCCGATTCCAGGGTTTGAATATGCGCGAGCTGATATCGCTCGTTAGCGAAACCGAAGCAAAGTTGCTCACGGGAATCAAGTCGGTATCGCTGGATGCACAGCCACTTGATGTCCAGGCCGAGTTCCCGGTCTGGTTGATGGAAAAGCTGCGCAATTTCATGAATGACAGCGAGATACTTGATCTGGGACGGTCGCTGCAACAAGCCGCACCCCTTGATCTACGTGTCAATACGCTGCTGGCAGATCGTGACGAGGTCCTTGCATTACTGGAAAAAGACGGAATCGAAGGTAGCGCGACGCCTTATTCGCCCATCGGCATCCGCCTTGCCGGTAAGCCGGCTATCAATCGCCACGAACTATTCGTCACCGGCAAGGTGGAGATCCAGGACGAAGGCAGCCAGCTGCTGGGCTATTTGCTCGGACCGAAGCGCCGCGACATGGTGGTCGATTTCTGTGCAGGTGCTGGCGGCAAATCGCTGATGCTTGGCACCCTGATGCGTTCGCAGGGACGCATCTATGCGCTGGATATTTCTGAGAAGCGGCTGAATAACCTTAAACCGCGCCTCAAGCGCTCCGGCTTGTCCAATCTGTATCCGCAGTTCATCACGAATGAAAATGATATCAAGGTGAAACGCCTGACGGGAAAAATCGACCGAGTATTGGTGGATGCCCCCTGCAGCGGCTTGGGGACGTTGCGGCGTAATCCGGATTTGAAGTGGCGGCAATCACCGCAAAGCATAGAAGAACACAAGCGCAAGCAGGCAACCATTCTGTCGTCTGCCGCCAATCTGCTCAAGCCGGGCGGCAGGCTGGTCTATGCAACCTGCAGTTTCCTGCCAGAGGAGAATCAGGAAATCGTCGATAGCTTTTTAAGCAGCCATCCCCGCTTCATACAGTTGAGTTGCGCCGAGCTATTGATACAACAAAAAATCCCCCTTGATACAGGCACATTCCTGCAACTCTCGCCCCGCCTGCACGGGACGGATGGCTTTTTTGCCGCAGCACTGGAATTGGCGAAGAGTGAAGCATGATATCGCTACACCGCTGTGCCACGCTTTCCGTTGCCGGCTATCTGGCGATTCTTTTTGCGCTACCTCAAGCAGCGGGGTTCGAACCGGCTTCTGGACATGAACGTAAACCCCCGCTTGCACTCCGCGCGTCAGGCACGGTACAGGTGGCGTTTACCCCGGGTGATGACGCGGGCAAGCTTATCGCTGACGCTATCAATAGCGCACATCACCAGGTGCTGGTACAGACGTTCAGTTTTACCCACCGGAAAATCGCCGATGCATTAATCGCGGCGAAGCGCCGCGGAGTGGATGTGAAGGTGATTGCCGATAAGGACCAAACCCATCGTATCCGCACCAGCCTGGTTTCCAAGATCGCGGCCGAGGGCGTGCCGGTTTTCACAGACTCCAAACACACCAGCGCACATAACAAAGTCATGGTGATCGACGCGGATAGTCCTGACGCTACGCTGATTACGGGCAGCTTCAATTTTACCCACGCTGCGCAGTACAGGAATGCGGAGAATGCGCTGGTAATACGTGGCAATTCCGCTCTTACTGATCTTTATCTCGAAAACTGGCAACGCCACTACAAACACTCGCAGCCTTACCGATAGGACTAGCAGCCCGTTATCCCGAAGGCGCGATGTGGATGAAGCTGGAGTGTCCTCTGGTCACGGCCAACTAAAGAGCACGTTCGCCCGCCTGGTTACAAATATAGTATTTGACAACCTGAAAGACCTTCCGTAAATTCAATACGTTTTAGCGGAAAAGGCATCACTTTCCTAGAACGTTTTCTTGTTGTTTTAGCTGGAAATTCCATGTTTCTATTTCGGTTTGTATGATAATTAACTTCTTTTATGGAGAGTGTATTATGGGACGATATAGTCGGATTGCGGTAGCAGCTTCTCTATTTTTACTTCCTGTTTCTGTTTTTGCGGCTGGCTATGGCGCAGCAGGTTGTGGACTAGGGTCAGAGCTCATGGGATCACAACCAGGTGCGTCGCAGGTTTTCGCTTCAACAACCAATGCAACACTCGGAAGCCAGACTTTCGGAATTACATCCGGAACCTCAAATTGTGGCGATCATGGCCTGGTAAGCATGAATAAGGAACGTGAAGTATTTGCACAAGAGAATTACACCAGCCTGGTTAAGGAAATGGCGCAAGGTAAAGGTGAAAACCTGTCCACTTTAGCCAATTTATATCAATGTCCGGCAGCGAGCCACCAAGAGTTTGGTGCAATGGTTCAAGGGAAATTCGATAGTCTAGTTGCGAGTGATCAAGCAAACGCAACTGCATTACTGAGCCAACTTGAAAATGAAATAACTCGCCATCCTGCACTTGCAAAATCGTGTGACATCAAGCTGTCTGCCTTGAATTAAAAAATCAGCAACGGATACAGGTGAAAACCTGTATCCGTTTCCAGTTTCTATACTGCCATCACTCTATGATTTCTCCGTGCAACCTATTTGTCTGGTAGTCGGGCTATTTTTTTGGTTTTTCTTTCTTCCTGTAACGGCTCATTCCGAACAAAAAGTCACTGCTGATTATCTGGCTGAATTACAACAGCAAGCCATCAAAAAAAAGCTTGCCGATGAACGTGTCTGGCACCTCCTTTTAAAGTACGACAAGAAACTTTTTCGCGGCATGACCAGTGAAGCCGATGGAATGGAATTTTTCAACTCTCCACAAGGCAAAACCGATCCGGAATCAGAGTTATTAGCGACCCTCTCAAGCTTCTTTATTCCGCTAGCCAAGATAGCAAAAGGCAAAGAGCATCCGCAGTGTAACTTTCCCGCCCGTTTCAAATGGTTGAATCAGCAATTAACATTCGACCCCGGTCGCCTGGAAATACAAGCCTGCGATCGGCTCGACCGCTGGATGAAGGCTTTGGATCCAGTCGGCGCAACATTAGTGTTCGCATCCTATTTCATAGACAATCCAGCCTCCATGTTTGGACATACCCTGCTACGCATTGATAGCCGAAGGACGGGTAGCGGTAATAATCTGATGAACTATGGCGCCAACTATGCCGCGGTTCCGGACACGGAAAATGCGTTTCTATATGCGTTCAAGGGTTTAATAGGTTCGTTCCCTGGCCGCTTCGCCATTTTCCCTTATTACACCAAGGTGCAGGAATACAATAATCTGGAAAGCCGCGATCTTTGGGAGTATGAACTCCAGTTTACTGAAGATCAGTTGAACACGATGCTTTTGCACCTATGGGAATTAGGCGGAACATATTTTGATTATTTTTATTTCCAGGAGAACTGCTCATATCATGTGCTTTCCCTGCTGGAAGTAGCCAATCCTGATCTTCGGTTAAAAGATCCATTTTCTTTCAGTGTGATCCCGACCGACACGGTAAAAATACTGATGGCGCAGGACGAACTGGTAAAGCAGGTCATATACCGACCTTCAGTGCTCAGCCAGATGAATCACAAGAGACTCAAGATGGTCGATGGTGAGAAGCGGATATTACGACGCTTGGTAAAGGGAGAAATATCACCAGAGAGCCCTGCCTTCAAAAGCCTTTCCGCTCCATCACAAGCGCTTGTATTAAACGCTTATATGGATTACTTGCAGTATCAAAGCATGCAGGAAAAGAGTAACGGGAACATAAAAATTCCACGTTCTGTTTTGCTGGCGAGAAGTCGACTGCCGACTGCCGATGATGGGCCAGCGGATATCATCACGCACTTTTCGAGCCGCCCGGACCACGGCCACGGTACGGATCGCTTTCGAGCCGGGATCGGACTCAATGCGCATGAGCCTTTCCTTGAATTCGCTTATCGTCCGGCTTATCACGATCTAATGGCCAAGGATGTGGGATATGATAAAAACTCGGAAATCATCTTTATGGACTTCAAGCTTCGATACTACCTGGAGTCCGACCGGGTGAGACTGGATCGAGTAAAAGTTCTTTCTATTACGGCGCTCAATCCCTACGACACCCTATTTACCAAACCTTCCTGGCGTTTAGACCTGGGGGTCGACACATTACGAGATCGCAACTGTAACTATTGCAATTCCGTCAAAGGCGTATACGGAAGGGGCATTTCCTATCGACCGGATTTTTTTTCACCCTTGTTGTTATATTCCTTTGCGGATCTGAAAACGGAGTTCTCTGAGCATTTGAAACAGAATTTTCGTTTAGGTGGCGATGCGGAAGCAGGAATGTATTACGACGTAACGGAAAATTGGAGAATCAAGCTTGCGGGCAGTTATCAGATTTTTGTTCTTGGTGAAAGCAAACGCTTTTTTACCGCTCATTTCATTACCCGCTATGCACTAGGCCAGGATCTTGATGTAAGGTTCGAATTGAATCGATATGACCATAACAATGAAGGAATTTTGTCGGCCAATTATTTTTTCTAACCTGGCGAAACTTGAAGAATCGCAGTGAAAGCAACGAAATACGAATTGGTCGGACGCTTTTCAGCCATCCTTCAAGTTGGACAGATCGTTTGTTACAGACCGGGACAGTTTATCCCTTCTCCACACCGAAGCCGCGCCACCTTGATATAGAATTGGATTTTAGATAACATAACGCGATATCAATGACTTGGCATCCTATAAGGAAGCGTCCGGGATTACTGTAAAAAAGCTTACTCCGGTTGCATTCAGCGTCAGCTTTTGCGGATGCATGGAAACAATCTTTTCCGGGGACCCATTCTGTTCATTACATACTAGAAATCATGAATAAAACTACGCTAATCTTATTCTTCGCATTATTTTCCGCACAAGTTTTCGCGCAAAGGGAGGCTCAGGAATATCCCTGGTCCAAGGCAGCAAAAATTATTTCGACGGATGAGTCAAAAAGCGGTAATGGGAATAAGACAGGACAGCAACCTGAAGCCGATAGCAAAAAGACCGTGAAGAAAATTGACACTGAAAATAAAAAGAGTGGCAAGAATGACTCATCCACGCCCGGAACCGTGGACCGTGGAAAGTAGCTGTTGCTGGTCACGCTTCGAATACTGAAGACGAACTAACGAAGGGAGGGACCTTCCCCAGGCAATGACTTGGTAAATTAGAATCCAGAGGTTCTTATGGGTGCTTTGATCTTCTATATTGCCGTGTACTTCATTGGCTACTACAGCGCGAACCTGCTTAACCGGATGGTTGGGCGGGTCTTGATTCGGAACCGTCGCCTGGCGGGTCTGGTTTTGGTCCTGATGGTCAGCCTGCTTCATGGCTACAAGATAATCAGCACATCGCCATCGCATGATCATGGCGAAGGAGCAGGTTACGCACTGGGCTTTTACGTTATCCTGCCTGTCGTGATCATCGCGATTGGCGTGTTATATCTCACCTGGCAGGAAAATCAGGATAATGACTTGCCTTGACTGCAAGCTGAATCCAGAATAGCCGATAAGAACCGGCTAACCGTTTTTTGCAGCGCCGTCTTTCACTGGTATCCGGCAGGCATCGCCAATAACACGGCCTATACCGCCTTTTTCTGTATCAACTCGATCTTGTAACCATCCGGGTCTTCCACGAATGCAATCACCGTGGCGCCATGCTTCATCGGGCCGGCCTCGCGTGTAATTTTAGCGCCGCGCTTCCTCACTTCCTCGCAAGCTTCATAAACGTCAGCCACTTCCAGAGCGATATGGCCGTAGCCAGTGCCCAGATCGTATTTTTTTACACCCCAGTTATAGGTCAGTTCCAATACGGTGCCATCCGCCTCATCCTGGTAACCGACAAATGCCAGGGTAAACTTTCCCTCGGGATAATCCTTCCGACGCAGCATTTTCATGCCCAGCACATCGGTGTAAAAAGCGATGGATTTTTCCAGGTCGCCCACGCGCAGCATTGTATGAAGAATACGCATTTTAAATCTCCACCATCTCGAAATCCTCTTTGCGCGCAGCACACTCCGGACAGGTCCAATTCATCGGCACGTCTTCCCATCGCGTTCCCGGAGGAATGCCTTCTTGCGGCGAGCCCTCGGCTTCGTCGTATACGTATCCGCAAATGAGACACATGTAACAGCGGTAAACCAGAGTTTCGGTAGTAGACATGATGAGTAAGAGTAATTTGGGTTAAAATGTCATTTTACGGTATTAGCCCATGTCTCAGCCACCCCCCATCGTACTTTCTTTCGCTGCCAGCGACTCTACGGGGGGCGCGGGCATCCAGGCTGACATCCTTACGCTTGCCAGCATGGGCTGTCATGCGCTTTCGGTGGTCACCGCCATCACCGTGCAGGACACCGCCGGCGTGGACGATGTGATGGCGCTGGAACCGGAATGGGTGGCGGACCAGGCGCGCGCTGTGCTGGAAGACATGCCGGTACACGTTTTCAAGATCGGGTTGCTCGGCAGTGTTGAAATTATAACGGCTATCGCTGAAGTGGTTTCCGATTATCCCAATATTCCGCTAGTGCTGGATCCTGTGCTTGCTTCCGGGCGCGGCGACGAACTCACCAGCGACGAAATGGTCGCTGCAATGCGCGAATTGCTGCTTCCGCAGGCAACCATCATCACGCCCAACAGCTTCGAAGCGCGGCGACTTGCCCAGGATGACGACGACGACGATAACGAAATGCCGCATTTGAGCCAGTGCGCGGCTCGTCTTTTGCATATGGGCTGCGAATACGTGCTCATCACCGGCACCCATGAAAACACATCACAGGTGATCAATAACTTGTACGGAACCAGTGGCGTCGTCCGTACCGATTCATGGGACCGGCTGCCAGGTTCATATCACGGTTCGGGCTGCACGCTTGCCTCGGCTATCGCCGCCTCTATCGCCAATGGTTTGCCCATCGCCGAGGGTGTATATGAAGCGCAAGAGTATACCTGGCAGTCGCTTAAGGCCGGGTTTCGCCCCGG
>JBDTHR010000042.1:0-4109 GCA_039936855.1 Nitrosospira sp.
GCCATGTTATCAGAACGGTTGCAACCCGCATTGTTGAACGCACCCGAACGCATAATGGAAGATTTTTATTGTCGAGCGCTTAATGCTCACCCGGCACTTATTCCTTCTCCGTATATCGCCGCAGCCACCGCGAATGATTCGCTAACCTGGGCGATGGAAACAGCGCGGGGAATCTCGGCGAGGTGCGATTCAGGGAAGACACGCTACCGCGGCATGCGCAGTGATCTCTGGCTTGGCAGGGCTCTACCTGTGACCACAGCGCATCAGATGCAACTTGATGCTGCACATATGCCCGATTCGCCCGCACAAACCCAGCGTACTGCACGGATGTCTCGCCGCCCGGAAGTACGAAAAAAAAGCGAGGATGAGGATGATGCGGAGCAAGGCATGTGGATGCTGCAAATGGATGATCCGCAGCAACACGTGGAAGACCCGGCGGGCATGCAGCGTCCTACTGACCGGGATGACAACGCAGACGCGGGCGATATCGCCGATTCGCTTTCCGAGTTGCCCGAAGCCTGCCTCATATCCAACCCCAAACCAGCCCTGGAGGTGTTGCTTTCAGATGATTTACCGACCCAGCGAACTGTGTTATCTCCGGGCTTCGCAGTCGCTGGGGCCGGCATCTCATATCCCGAGTGGGATTTCCGCATTCCAGGCTATCGGGAACGGGGTGCCGTAGTACGGCTCCAGGCGTCGCCGCTCGGCGACCCGGCATGGGCTGAGTCCGTGCTGGCCAAACGCTATGGCTTGCTGCAACAGGTGCGGCGTCGCTTCGAAGGCATGCGGCCGCGCCGTATCCGACAAAATCGCCAGGCGGACGGCCATGACCTCGACATTAGCGCCTACGTGAACGCTTTTGCCGAGCAACATATGGGGTTGCCGCTGGAAGATCGCCTATACCAATCCGTGAGGCCAACGCGACGTGATATCGCCATTGCATTGCTGATTGATATAAGCGGCTCTACAGATGGTTGGGTTTCTGGTGATTTGCGCATCATCGATGTCGAAAAGGAAGCACTGCTGCTGGTCTACTACGCGCTGGTGGCCTTGAGCGATCCATTTTGCATCTTGGCGTTTTCGGGTGAAAGTGCGCAAAACGTGACATTGTGGTCTGTAAAGGATTTTGACGAAAGCGATAATAATCTCATACACCGCCGCATTGCCGGACTGGAACCTCAACGTTATACGCGTGCGGGCGCAGCTATTCGGCATACAACGGGCTTGCTTGCCGCTCGCCCTGCCTTGCATCGTTTACTTATTTTATTATCCGATGGCAAACCGAACGATGTCGATCTATACGAAGGCCCCTATGGTGTGGAAGACATGAGACGAGCCGTGACTGAAGCCACGTTGCAATCAGTGCATCCATTTTGCCTCACTGTCGATCGCCATGCGCCTCAATATCTTGCTGGTATATTTGGTCCCGGACAGTACGCCGTGCTGCAACAACCCCAGTTATTGCCAGTCGTTCTGGCAGATATTCTCAAGAAACTGGTCAAGACGTAAACAAAATAATCTGTATTGTTTCCTCCGATGTTTTCATCATCCGGGCGAAACGATGAAAAAAGTCAGACGAAGAGTTCGAGCCACGCATCATCATCAAGCCCCCGCCTCATCCGGTACAATCACTGCCGCAGTACACGGTCAAAGGCGCTATAAACCAGCCGAACAGCAAACCAAGGATCGGATAAATGGCAAACACAGCAATGAAGAGCGCGAGTTCTCCGGCCAACATATATCGCCTTGCCGCCCGCCATCTCGCCCTCATCGATGAGGACTGGTCTCGACTGATAAAATCGGTGGGGCCATGCATGCATCAGCCAGAACCAACGCGCGAGCCTTACGAAGCGCTGGTGAGAGCAGTGGCATACCAGCAATTGCACGTTCGGTCCGCCGACGCTATTATTGGCAGATTTCTGGATTTATACGCCGAAAATAAATTTCCCACCCCGGCCCGGATACTGGCGTCCAAATTCGAAGAACTTCGTTTGTGCGGTTTTTCGACCCGCAAGATCAGCACGATAAGAAGCATTGCTGAAGGTGCATTGAGCGGCCTGGTGCCAACTCGCGATTTCGCAGATAAAATGTCCAACGACGAACTCATCGCCCGCCTTGTGGCGCTGCCGGGTATTGGCCGCTGGACGGTCGAGATGCTGCTCATCTACACACTCGACCGTATCGATGTGTTGCCGGCGGATGATTTTGGCGTGCGAGAGGGCTACCGGTTCCTGAAAAGTCTTGATACCATTCCCAGTCGCAAAACGATGGAAACAGCCGGCATGCCATGCAGCCCTTATCGAACGGTAGCCTCGTGGTATCTATGGCGTATCCCCTCACTGCCTGGCTATACAAAAATGAAAAAGAGGATGAAAAAGGGATAGCGAGCCGGGTATATCCCGGCAATTTGCCGGATTAAACCAGTTAACGCCGGTTTTGCGGTGTTTTCACTGCGCTTCAGGTAATTGTCGCGATTCAAGGCAGCATTTCCTTCACGCCGCGCTCGGCTGGTTTAGAATGCGCCTTGCGAAAACTTCCACTGGACTTGAGGAAGCCCTGAGTACGTCTCCGGCGGAGTACAACACGCGTGCCGATATCTTATTAAACCCTCGTTGAATTTAGAGCGCGAGCAAATTCGTTTTGCTCCCTTTTTAACCGGAGAAACAGATGCTGTTTGAACGCGTCAAGTCCCTGGATCACATACTTGAATCAGCACGCGCACGGGGACTCAAGCGCCAGCTCGGGGCCTTCGATCTTACCATGCTGGGTATCGGCGCCATTATTGGTACGGGTATTTTCGTGCTGACATCGGTTGCTGCAGACAAAGCCGGGCCAGGCATGATGTATTCGTTTGTAATCGCCGGTTCTGTCTGTGCGCTGGCAGCGTTGGTGTATTCCGAGATTGCAGCGATGGTGCCCGTTGCGGGGTCCGCATATACCTATTCCTATGCAGTATTTGGAGAGTTGGCCGCATGGATGGTGGGATGGGCGCTTATTCTGGAATATGCGATAGCCGCCGCCGCGGTCGCCGTCGGATGGTCCGGGTATATCAATGGCTTTCTTCATGAAATAGGGTATGGGTTACCCTTGGCCTTGACCGCGGGGCCTTACGATTTTATTGTTCTTACAACCAACACCGTAACAGGCACAACAGCGAGCACAACCTCTGCGGGTGGTTTCAATCTGCTGGCCTTCCTGATCTCGCTTTTCGTTACATTTCTTCTCATCATAGGTACTTCAAAGAGTGCCAGATTCACGGCCATTCTTGTCATCGTAAAAATAATCGCGCTCTCGGCCTTCATCATTCTCGCCCTGCCTGCCGTCAATGCCGCCAACTTTGAGCCTATGCTGCCCAATGGCTGGGGTACGCCATTTTCGGGCGTGGGCGTACTCGGTGCCGCCGCGTCCATCTTTTTTGCCTATATCGGGTTTGATGCTGTCTCGACGGCGGCGGAAGAAACCATCAATCCTAATCGTAACGTACCTATCGGGCTCATAGGCTCATTGACGATATGCACTGTTTTTTACCTGATCGTCGCGTATGCCGCAGTGGGCGCTGTCGGTGCCCAGCCAGGCGCCGAGCTATCGTTATCCAAGGAACCCCTGGCTTTTGTGTTACGTGAAGTGGGTTACCCGGCGGTGGGCAATTGGGTGGCGTCTGCCGCCATCGTCGCCCTGCCATCTGTGGTGCTGATGATGATCTATGGGCAAACCCGCGTTCTGTTTACCATGTCGCACGATGGGCTAATGCCGAAGTTCTTCTCCCGCGTGCATAAACGTTTTCATACCCCGCATGTCGTCACCCTGGTTACAGGTATCGCCGTAGCCTTCTTCGCGGCGATGTTCCCGGTCGGAATGCTGGCTGATGTCTCGAACACCGGCACCCTCTTCGCGTTCTTCATGGTGGCACTGGGCGTGATGATCCTGCGCCGCCGCGAACCTGACCGGCACAGGCCGTTCAGAACGCCGATGATCTGGATTGTCGGTCCTTTGGCCATGGCAGGCTGCGCGCTGCTATTCGTCAGCCTGGGCTGGAATACGATAAGGTTGTTTTTGTACTGGGCCACGACCGGCCTCATCGTTTATTTCGCTTATGCCCGTAAGCACAG
>JBDTHR010000043.1:0-8267 GCA_039936855.1 Nitrosospira sp.
GAATAAGGTTCTTTTCCATGTTTTTTATGGCATCGATCTGACTTTGCAAGGTCTCGACGCGTTTTTGCTCGTCTTTGATTTTCTGCGACAATTCTTCCACACTGTGAGTTAGCCGCTGCTGCTCCGCGAGCAGGCTCGCGAGCAAATTTCTGAAACTTTGCAGGTTGGTTGCCGGTTTCGAATCCCGTGGCCACTCATGAAGCAGGTAGACCGCTGAAGTGATGTCGCGAAAGGAAGTATGAGGCAGTATAAGGAGCAATACGAGTCTGGCTCGGTTTGAGTCGCTCTTGTTCTGTACGAAATTCTGTTTTACCTTGTCATATACCCGAACAAGCTCCGCAGGTGGCTGTCTACGCACAGATTCATAAAACTCCATCATGTCATCCATCTGACCGGTGACGACCGGATCAGCCTCCGCGATAGATGGCAGGTCTTCAGGCAAGGCTGCGCACGCGGTCACAAGCATCAACATTATTGCCGGCAGGATCCGCAATTTTTGATGCATGCGATTCATAGGGATCCTTCGGGGTCGCAAACGGGTATGGTGAGGCGGAAATGGGCTCCGACACCAATTTTCGGGATAAGCTCAATATTGCCGCCGTGCGCCAGCGCATACTCGCGAGCAATGGATAGCCCCAGCCCTGTTCCCCTGACATGGCTGTCTAGTATCCGCCGCCCCTGGTAAAACGGCTCGAATACTTTCTCACGATCCGCTTCGTCTACGCCCAGACCAGCGTCAACAATATCCAATTGAACCATCCCGGCTGTCTTACTGGTCCAAATGCGAATACAGCCGCCCGAAGGTGAAAATTTCACCGCATTCGACAATAGATTATCGATGATTACCTTGATTTTCTGTTCGTCGCAGTCAATGAGCAGGTCAGGGCAAGATATGTCAATTTTCAAACCCTTACTTATGATGATTAGGTTCTGGTCCTGCAACACCGCATCCAGAATTTTTGTCAGATTCGCCTCTTGCTTCACCAACGCGGCTTTTTCGGCCTGGAGCGCGCTGTAGCTCAATAAATCTTCGATACGCCGCTGGAGTTGTATACTGTTGCTATGAAGGATTCTCGCGATACGCTGCTGTTCTTCGGTCAGTTTCCCTGCCACGCCTTCCGCGAGCAAATCCGCCCCTTCACGCATGGCCGTAAGCGGCGTCTTCAGTTCATGAGAAACATGCTGCAGAAATCGCGTTTTCTGCTCTTCCAGCTTCAGCAAGCGGCGACGCATCCAGTCCAGACGCTCACCGAAATACACCAGATCCTGAGGTCCATCCACACTTATCGGCTTGAATAGCTCACCCTGCCCCATATTACGGATGGCCTCATCGATCTGGCGGATTGGACGCGCGATCCGCACCGAAAAAAAGAATGCCAGCAGAATGGCAAATGGAATCAGAGCGAGGAGCTGCCACCCAACGGTAAAGCGCGCAGACCCCGCCAACTCCTGCAATTCCTCCACCTCACGCTCGATTAACTTATAGCTAACCGACGAAAAGGTCCGTGCCGAATCCCGAAGAAGCACGAAATTACCGATTAGATCGCGAAGCTCTTCCGGGGATCGCCTGACAGCCGATACTTTCTTGAAAATAGAGGCTTCCGACGTTTGCAGGTGGGTCAGCAGTTGTTCCTGTTCAGCGTGCAATGACAGTTCGGAAAGGCTCGCAGACATGTTCTCGAACTTCGTATGCGCGCGAAAATAACCTTCCAGCAAAGAGGTATCGCCCAGAATATGGGCTTGGCGCACAGCCCGTTCCATGGCGGCAATGTCGTCAGCCAGCGCACGGCTGCTATGGGCAATTTGTGCCGCCTGATACACAGCCTTGCGGCTCTGATCTGCTAACCGGTCAATGGAAAAAGCACTGTTGATAAGCGCAATGATCAGCGGCAAGCCAACAAGCGCAAAACCTAGCAGAATCAATTTTAGGAACGATTTCGGGTCGCGCCGCAACCGGGACAAGGATCCGGCGCTAATGCCGTTGTCCTGTTTGGCAATTTCTGCGCGAGCACTCATTTTTTTCCTTCGACGACCCGGATCCGGAACAATTTAATTTGCGTTCGCCTCATGCTTACGTTAACCGTTTCGTTTAAAAGACTCTGCAGCATAAAGGATATAAGCCCGCTGGTCTGCTGAAGACATTGCGGTGGAGACCTATGCTCTGACCCATCGTCCGACGCAGCCCGCCCTGCTTTGGCACCAATCTCCGCATCCTTGATACCAACCTCGCTGTCTTTTATATCAATCACGTATCTTGACGCGCCGGGCAGGAAGAAATAATCCGCCATTCCGATGGACCTACCGTTACGAATCAACCGGTAGTCGTTTCTGATGTGCGGATCTAACCCGGTATTTGCCCCGCTTTGCTGACACCTATCTCCTTTGATATTTATTTATTCGGAGGAAGGTGGGCACCATCCGCTTTTGCCTTGCTTTCCGCAATATAGGGTTTGCAATATTGTTTGGAAGGAAATTCCTTGTTTCGGCGCGAATTCATGATGACGTCGCCGCCGTTTCTTACACACTCCATGATCGATTTGTTCACACTCTCATAATGTTGATTCGGCTCCGTATTTTTTGAAATCGGCGTGACTCTCTCTCTGATTTTAAGACAGATGTCCGGTTCATCCACAACCGGGGGCGTACTTTTTACGGGCGGAAGCGGGCACAACTTGCAGGGGTCGCCGGGGCAGAGGCACCCCACACACTCTGCCTGAGCAATAGTAGCGGCCCCTCCCAGAATGATAGCGAAAGCAAATCGGGGTATTAATCGCAAAATTTCAACAAACATCATATTCATTGTCAATTTCCTTTACGCACATTCAGACGTCATTACGTTGTCATTGTATTTGACGCTCTATCAGCACCAGTTTAAACACTTATACAATTATTTCAAATAGGGCCATTAGTTGAACAGGCGTTTCAGAAAACCCGGGCGACCGGGACCCTGCTGAATCCGGTTCCTGTCCACCCTTATTCCCTGCATTGTCGGAAAGATCAAATTACAGCAATTTCATTACGTTTTCCGGCGGGCGGCACAGCATTGCCTCGTCGCCACGCACAACAATTGGCCGCTGAATCAGATCTGGATTTTCCACCATGATCCTTATCAATTCTTCATCCGGCAGCACTCGTTCAGCAAGCTTGAGACTACGCGCCAGCGGTTCGTCGCCACGCAGCACGTCGCGTACTGGCACGCCAAGTTTATCGATCAGTTCGCGCAAGCCATCGGCGGTAAAAGATGTTTCATAATAATTGACAGCATCGAATTCCTCGCCGCTGCTCGCAACAAGCTCAAGCGTAGCTCTGCATTTGCTGCATCCGGGTTTCTGATAGACAACAATCCTCTCATTCATTCAATCCTCCTTGCAGTCTCGAACTTAGACCACTTTGTGCTGACATTCAAGCAATGCCGACTTGCCCATTGAACTCCATACTACCGGTGGTCTTGCATATGATAACGAGTTCTTCACTTATCACCCGTAACTTTTTCCAGTATATGCCGTGTCATGCTGAGGGCGAGCTCGTGTTCGCCCATAAATACCGCTCCTCCGCTTTCTCTCTGTAGCAACGCCGCCTCTTCTTCATTATGTGTACGGACAATAATCTCAATCGGGGGATTAAGTATGCGTGCAGTTTCGATCATCCGCCGGGCACGTAAAGTATCGGGAACTGCAATCACCAGCATCGCGGCTCGCGCAACATGTGCTTGTATCAGTACAGCCGGTTCGGCTGCGTCCCCGGCTACGGCATGAATTCCACGCTTGCGTAACCCTTCAACCAACTCACGGTTTTGTTCCGCCACAACAAACGGCAATTCCCGTTCAACCAGCGCTTCACCGATGAGGCGGCCGACACGGCCGTAGCCCACAAGTACGACATGGCTCGTGACATGGCTTGACGCAACCGTCGTCGGCAGTTCCGCGAGTGGATCGCCAGAACGTTCCAGGATGCGTGCAAGGTTGGAACGGGAGCGTATCCATGCCTGCGCCGGTTCGATTATCCGGAATACAAAAGGATTAAGAGTAATGGAGATAAATGCGCCCGCCAATATAAGGTTCTGCGCTTCAACCGGAAGTAGTCCGAGCGACACGCCTAGCGCGGCAAGGATAAACGAGAATTCGCCGATTTGCGCGAGGCTGGCGGACACGGTCAGGGCGGTATTCAGAGGGTAACGAAAAGTGAGCACCAATAAAAAGGCAGCCAGCGATTTTCCGATGATTATAATCCCTAGCGTTGCGAGAACGTGGAATGGATGCTCTACCAGTACTTTTGGATCAAACAGCATTCCCACAGAAACAAAAAATAAAACTGAAAAAGCGTCGCGCAAAGGCAGCGATTCCTGCGCAGCCCGATGGCTCAAAGCAGATTCTCTCATCACCATACCGGCAAAAAACGCGCCCAGAGCGAGGGAAACACCGAAGAGCATTGCGGAACCGTAGGCTATGCCGATCGCGACCGTTATCACGCTCAAGATGAAGAGCTCGTTCGAGTTTGTGCTGGCAACATGCCAAAGCAACCAGGGAAACACACGTTTCCCGACGACAAGCATCAGTGCAATAAAGACCGCTACCTTGCTGAAGGTGAGTAGCAAGGTAGTCAGCAAATCCGCGCTTGATAAGCCCGAATGGCCGCCTGGATTGTCACCCAGCCATCCAGCAAGCGGAGGCAAAAGAACGAGAACCAGGACCATCGCCAGGTCCTCGACCACAAGCCAACCCACCGCAATAGACCCGTTAACGGACTTGAGCAAACCACGTCGCTCCAACCCACGCAGCAACACAACGGTGCTGGCGGTGGACAGTGCCACACCAAAAACGATGCCAACACCCAGACTCCAACCCCAGGAGACCGCGACGATGGCACCGAAAGTGGTCGCCACTACAATCTGGACGATTGCGCCGGGCACGGCGATACGCCGCACCGCAAGTAGATCGTTCAATGAAAAATGTAACCCGACGCCGAACATCAGCAGTATTACGCCAATTTCAGCCAACTGCGCGGACAGTTCCATGTCGGCCACGAAGCCCGGCGTATGGGAACCCAAAATGACGCCTGCAGCAAGGTAACCGACCAGCACCGGCAACTTCAACCGGTTGGCGACAAGCCCCATCAGCAGCGCCAAACCGAAACTGGCGGTAATGGTTGTGATTAGAGTAACACTGTGGGGCATTTGTGTTGCCGCGTGTTTTCGCGTCGTCAGCGGGCTTACTAACGCGAGGTTATATCGTATACGGCTCCGCGTGCAGCGCCGCTCCGAGAACGAAACCACGGCTCGGATTGATGCTTGCTGATAGCAAAGATGATTTCAGGAACAGTGATAACCGGCAGGTCGGCTAAATAACGCGGATATTAGCCGCCCGTTTAGCTTTTAAGCTTACTTCTTTTACGTTAGCTTCTACGTCCGGAAACGCGCAAGCGCCAACCAAGCAAACCCAGGCCCGCAGCCATCAAGGTCCACGTCTCCGGCTCTGGTATCGGTGAAACTTGCCAGCCGATATCTTTCATGGCGGCGTAATCGAGTTCCGTGAAATAACCCCGCTGGTTGGTGGCAATGCTTGGATCCATCGCAGCTTCCTGTCCAAGGTAACTGAGCTTCGGCGCCCAGTGGCCATCGCGGGTCAAAGGTGGATTCGAACCATAAAGGTCGTGAACAGCAGCACCGGTAAACACCCCCCCGGAGCTCAGGTTATTGAACGATGGAGCGCTGCCGAAACCGAGTACATGAGCAAGCTCATGTACAGCTACTGAATATAAATCATACTTGTTGGGGAAAGTCTCTTCTGACGTGATATCGGAGTCAAAGTACCAATTGGAATTGTTATTGAAGGAAATCGCACCGCCCCACGGACCAAAATCTGTCTGCACAGGCAAAAGTGCTCCAGCCTGGCCTCTGCTTAACGCGTTGTTGAGGAAGGCCGATGATCCGCCGCCTGCGATACCGCCGGAGCCACCCGATGCTAACGTACCGCCCATATTATAGGCCCCGACAAAAACCACGATCTGATCAGGCGCGACGCTAAAATTGGAAATTCGGGTGTTGGTGCCGGTATCCGGTTGAAAGAAGCGCGCATCGAATCTATTCGATCCCGAAGAGGAGATTCCGGTCAAGTTATCCTGAAAGCGTGACTCGAATACAGAAGCGGCCGCGTTCAATAGATTCTGGCGCGAACTGTTTTCACCCGTGAAAAAGTTGGAGCTATCATACCGGTAGTCAAAAGTGATATAGATATTGGCCAGCGCCGGCTGACTGATAGCAAATAATGGGCCAAGCAGTGCGCCCAAAAGCAAGGGGTGTTTGAATATCATTTTTTCCTGCTCCTATGTCTTCGCCTGATTAGTCGAATTGTTTAGTGGACAGCACCTTAACCGTTATGCTCCAGTGCCTTCAACGGCTCGATATATTGCATGTCGAATTCCCTCGCGACGGCGAGATAAGTGACTGATCCGTGGTGGGTGTTGAGGCCGTATTGTAGCGCCCGGTTCTTCCGTACAGCCTCCAATCCTTCATCGGCCAAGCGAAGCGTATAAGCGGCGGTCTGTATATTGAGCGCGAATGTACTGGTGCGCGGAACCGCGCTGGGCATGTTGGAAACACAATAATGTACGACGCCATCGAGTTCATAGGCGGGGTCGCTGTGAGTGGTAGGTCGCGTCGTTTCCACGCAGCCTCCCTGATCAACCGCTACATCGACGATTACGGAACCTTTTCTCATGTTTGGCAACATCCCGGCTGTGATCAACCATGGAGCGCGTCCACCGGGTATCAAAACAGCGCCTATGACCAGATCGGCGCTATAGACCACCTCTTCGATGTTGTATTCGTCACTGATACGCGTCTGCAGCTGTCCCCGATAAATGTCATCCAGATATTTCAGGCGATCATGATCGATATCTAGTACGGTAACCTGTGCGCCGCATCCCACAGCGACACGAGCGGCGTTCGTGCCGACGATACCTGCCCCCAGTATCGCGACATTGGCTGGAGCGACACCCGGAACGCCGCCCATCAATACGCCACGGCCGCCGCGCGTTTTTTGCAGATAGGTTGCGCCGATCTGGGTCGCCATACGCCCCGCTACCTCGCTCATCGGCGTCAACAGAGGTAATTTTCCATCTTCGGTCTGAACCGTTTCGTATGCAATGGCTGTGGTACCACTTTCCAGCAGGGCGTCAGTGAGAGGTCTGTCCGAGGCCAAATGCAGATAAGTAAAAAGAATCATGTCCCGATGGAGATAGCGATATTCGACCGTGGACGGTTCCTTGACTTTGACTACCAGTTGCGCCGCCCAGGCATCTTCAGCATGAGGAACAATCATCGCACCCGCTGATTGGTATTCGGAATCGGAAATAAAGCTTCCATCTCCTGCTCCGCTCTGTACGAGTACATGATGTCCACGCCGCGTCAAGGCTTTGACTGTGCTTGGCGTCATGCCGACCCGATTTTCGTGGTCTTTGATTTCTTTGGGTAGTCCGATCCGCATGAGTTTATTCCTGACTGTCGACGAGCAGAACAGAACCTTCTTTAAATAAGATTAATGTGAAATTGAGAGAATATGGACAGCGATCGGTTTCAACCTGCAGATGAACCGCTCACGCTCCTCTTGACCATGACACCAGTACTTGACCTTTTTTAAGTATACAACCCGATACCCGAACCACAGGAAAAAATTATCCTGAAGGGTATCTACCGAGCTATTATTAGATGAGTCAACCTAAGAGGCTATCCGGATCAAGCAATTGCGTTCGCAAATGGTCGATCACCCGTTCTCGTGTGTCGACGTCCCGGTTAAGCGCTTTCTGGTAATCGAAGGTAAGTGTCGAGTGCCCTTTCCCGGGCACGACGACAGAATGAAAGCGCTGCCTGGTTGATCCTGCCGGACTTCGCAGCGATGCTTCCAACTGTTCGAATCGAGCCGCAGGGCAACGAAAGTCGTCCTCGAAGCGGAGCCCGAGCAACGACATCGTATCTGCACGATTGGATGTGATCGCGAGTTTTTCCGGCTCGACGTCCAGCGCTCCAGATTGAAAAAATGGAAGGCTGGGCTGCGCCGCTACTGGTGCAAGGAGGGCAGCCTCCACCATCATCGCGAAAATAAAGCCGCCGGTATAACACATGCCCACGGCACCTACTCCCGGTCCACCACGCTCGGAATGAATTTTCCGGCACAGCGCTCGTAGCACCATGGTGATGGGGCTTGATTTCCCGGCGCTGAGATTGTTGAATTCCTTTCGAATGCATACGAATGGAGACTTCAAAAGACCGA
>JBDTHR010000044.1:0-4810 GCA_039936855.1 Nitrosospira sp.
GGACACCAGCAAGCCTGTCGTCAGCGGAAAGTAGAGCTTGAAGTTTTCCCGCTCGATAGTAATGTCTCCCGGTAACCGCCCCAGTGGTAGTTTCGATAACCACGGCCATGCAATACCCACAACCAACAGCAATATCCCGAGAACGATGAGTAGACGTTGCATAAGCATTTCCTTGAGGATTTCTGCAAACATCTTCAGCGCGATTGGCGAGCATACGCAAAAATACACAGATTAGTGTAAACCGTTTTATTGGGAAAGATCAATTTAGACTCCCCCGTTTTGCCTCCGCCTCACTATTCATAAGACAGGCTGGCCGACCGCGAATTCGGCTGGGTGCCGCAATATCATTTTGGTTTGAACCAGGGCCCTATCGTAATAATAATAGAAAACCACCGATCTGGATTGTTGTGGTCACTGATGAGGCTCGGGATGAACTGCGCACGTTATTTACCCCATTCCGACCCTGGTTTTCAAATAACCCGCACCAATTTGAAAGAATTCCACATTTTCATTTCACAGTTGGCAGCAAACCACAGCCAGGCGGTAATACTACAGCGACTCAGTATGTATGCTAGCGAACGGATGGGCTCCGTACCGCAGTCTTAAAATTATCTTGCAATAACCCGACCGGCGGCAGGGGGTGTTAGCCTGCAACAGGTCGATCCTTGCCGTGCGATATATATCCATATCGGCATTCATCTTTCAGCCTTTCTTTTAGGAGAATAAAATGAATATTCTGATAAAGGACCTTCGGTATTTTCTGATCGCCATGACGGCGGTATTTGGGCTATATGCCGGGTCCGGTGTTTATGCGCAAGAGTCTGCCGATAAATCGAGTGCGAGCGATAAATCGAAGCCTGCAGCCAAACAGCATTCAAAGGCTGGAAAAAATGATGGAGGAACGATCATTGAAGTGCCGGTGCTAATGATGGTACCAGTGAAGGTGTCGAGCGATATGTCGACGGATAGCGGGTGCTGGGTGAAGCTATACGATAAAAAAGACTATAGCGGTGATAGCTTTTTGCTGGTCGGCCCCGTCGAATTGCCGGTGATGACTGGACCCTTCGGTTTCAACTGGGAAAATAAGGTTCGCAGCCTTGAGGTCGGTCCTAACGCCAATCTCACGATCTTTGACAATCGCAATTTCCGGGATGAAGATAAATTCGTCGACGCAGGTAAAAAAATTCCTGATATGTCAAAAAAAATGGGGTTCTTTGACGATTTCCGGTCGATGATGCTCAGTTGCATATGAACTGGTAAAAGAGAGCTGGCGTTGGCCTGACTTGTCACTTCGGCTATGTTCCAGGCACTGGCGCCGGCCCATCGGTAACGTCCCATGACGGCCGTACCGGCCTTCGGCTTAATTCAAGATCAGCATGAATCGAGAACGATGCGTTTGAGGATATGCAATCGGCGGTGAAAAAAATGTTCTGCGCCGGGCACGACGACAACCGGTAATTCCTGGGGAGCAGCCCAATCCAGAACAGTTTGAAGGGGGACCACCTCGTCGTGATCGCCTTGTATGATCAAGACCTGCCGAACACTTTCAATATCACCTTTATTATCGGGTTTGGCGACGTGAGGCGCACTGAGCCGCCGAACGGCCGGAGCGACCAATACAACTATCTGCGGCTTGAGCCGTTGCGTTGCATACACCTGGATCGCCCCCCCGAAGGAGAAGCCTGCCAGTAGTAACAGGGGGGGAATATCAAAAGAGGCGGAGAATTGGTTTTTGATCGCTTCAACCACTGCGAGCACGTCTTCTGTTTCACCTGCACCATTGTCCTTGCCCGAGTTAAGCTCACCTTCGCTTTGTTCCACGCCGCGAAAATTGAATTTGACTGTGATAAATCCCAACTCGAGAAACGCCTTGAATAACGTATGAACCACCTTGTTATTCATCGTTCCACCGTATAGTGGATGTGGATGCGCAATAATGGCAAAGCCACGGCGGTAGCGGGAATCCGGCTCAGCCAGGACCGTTTCCAGCTTTCCTGCCGGGCCATCAATGAATAATTTCTGTGGAATATGTGAATTCAACCTAAATCCGATAGCTGGACGTTAAATAACATGAAATGTCGTTGTTACTCATAACATGGGTCTATCAGATGAGCGGTCAACTACCGGATTCAGGTTCAACACCATGCTTTTCAATATGAATGGAAAATAAGTATATTGCCTGCCCTAAATTCGCAATCGCTCGACGATACGTCCGTTTTTCAAATGTTCTTCGATGATCTCGTCAATGTCTTCTTTGTCCACATATGTATACCAGACCTCTTCGGGATAGACAACGATAACCGGACCTTCGTTACAACGATCGAGGCAACCTGCATTGTTGATGCGTACCCTCTTGCTCTTGCTGTCTAGTTTGAGAGCCTTGATTTGCTCCTTGGCATAATCACGCATGGCTTGGGCGCCATAGTTGTTACAACACAAAGTTCCCGGCTCGCGCTGGTTTACGCAGAAAAATACATGCCGCAGGTAGTAGCTCATAATAGGTTCAGCAAAATGAGGAATAATGAATCAAAATTATTATACCGGAACAGCAATTATTTCTTCCACTGATGAGTTTAACCCAGATAATCCATTAGGCAGTTCTGCGAGCCTACGCGAGTGCTGACGTCGGGCAAGCGGCGAAACTGTCTCGCAACCTGCCTCGCCATCATCTCGCGTCCTGATGGATTATCCAGGCTAACGGGAGTTATTGTGCCCCATGGCTTGCTTCGCAGAAACTTTAGAGAAGGGCAAAAAGAGTCTGACCTGCAACGAACCACTGTCGTTTTTCGCAAATCCCCTCTTTATACTTCCGGGTTGTGCTGTCTATCTCAGTTTTATATCCGTCCACAAGCGGCTTAACACGCGGCGTTGTTTGCGGTCCAGGTCCCGCAGCATCTCAAGGTGGCTCAGCGTTTCGGCGGCAGGGAATATGGCTTCATTGTCTGCGATTTCTGCCTGGATATATTGTATTGCATCTTTGTTGGGATTGCCCGAACCGATAAGGTTGGTAAGTTCCGCGGAGTTCCTTCCCATTAGCATGAAGTTGATGAATTGATGGGCGAGGTCGGGACGGCTTCCACTTCGATGCAGTACCATGCTGTCCAACGCGAGAACGGCACCTTCTTTCGGAGCCGAGTAGCCGATCGTGAATTTACGCCCGGTATTTTTGGCATCAAGCGCCGCCTGGAACATATCGTTGGAATATCCTTGCGCTACCCACAAATTGCCAACCGCTAACTCCTTGATATAACCGGTATTGCTGAAGGCGGCCCAGTAAGGCTTGGCGCGCACGATCAGGTTCGCGGCTTCTTTCCAGTGTTTCTCATCGGTATCGTTAACCGAATAGCCTAAATATCTCAGCGCTGCAGCCATCAGTTCGCGCTGGCTGTCGAGTACGGTTACGCGTCCTTTTATTTTTTCGAGGTACTTTGGCTCAAAAATGACTGCCCATGTGTCGGTAGGCAGGCCAAGGCTCTTTACTTTCTCCTGATTGAAGCCGAGCAGGGTAAGCGTATAGGAGTATGGAACGGAATATTCGTTCCCGGGATCGAATGGTGTGTCGAGGTAAGCAGGATTGATATTCTCGAGATTGGGCAACAAGGGTTTATTCAAAGGTTTCAGCGCGTCCTGGCGAATAAGCGTATCCATCGCATTGCCGGTCGGAATGATAAGATCGTAGCCGGTCGCGCCTGCCGATAGCTTCGCCAGCATTTCCTCATTGTCGGAATAATAATCCTGGGAAAGCTTGCAATTGCAGGATTTCTCGAAGCGTCTAACCGTTTCCGGCGCAATGTAATTATTCCAGTTAAATAGATGCAGAACATTTTCCTTGCTGGAGACGGCAGCATCCTGATCCTGTTTTGAGCAACCCGTGGTGAACAACACCAGCCACGCAAGCAGAAACAGGAACGACGTGGCCGGCGCTGCGCAGATGCATCGTGTATTCATCATCCCGTCTTGCGCGACGTCGCGTTCACGCTTGATGAGGCGCGCGATTCGAGCCTGGCCGCAATGATGATCATGACCAGCGTGAGCAGCATCAGCAATGTGGAGATGGCGTTTACTTCCGGCGTCACCGCAACCTTTATCATCGTATAGATATGGATGGGCAGAATCGGTTCACCCACCCCCTTGGTGAAGAACGTAATGACGAAGTCATCAATGGACAACGTAAACGACATCAATGCACCGGCAACCACGGCGGGCATGATCAGCGGCAGGGTGACAAGACGAAAAGTCTGCCAGGGAGAGGCACCAAGATCGCGCGCGGCTTCAAAAATACTTTCGTCCATGCCCTGGAGCCGAGCCCGTACGATAATGGCAACGAAACCGATACAAAATGTTGTGTGCGCGATGATGATGGACACCATGCCGAGCGTTAAATTAAGCACCTGCAAAAAGAATAAAAGCAGTGATACACCGAGAAGAATTTCGGGCATCGCCACCGGCGTAAACACCAGTATGGGCAAGATTTTGAGCTTATAACGATGTATCGCCAGGCCCGCCATCGTGCCGAGCAGGGTTGCGCTAAAACTTGCGCTGAGCGCGATGATCAGTGAATTGCGCGCGGCGGTAAGCATTTCCGTATTCCGGAACAGCGCCTCATACCAGTAAAATGTAAATCCCACCCACTCGGCATTCAGCCGCGAATCGTTGAATGAATACAAAACCACGATAGCCAAAGGAACGTACAGGAAGGCGTAAACCATGCCTGCCGCGGACCAGAGCCAGATATTGGTACGGCTCATGCTATGCCGCGCGTTGCCCGGTGGCCGAGCGTGCGAACCAGGTAGCCAACCCGGCGACGGAC
>JBDTHR010000045.1:0-3354 GCA_039936855.1 Nitrosospira sp.
TACCCCCTGCGGCGATAGCGGCCCCGATCAGCTCTTCAACCTTGCACCGGATCGATACGGAGGAAACGAGAATATCCTGGATCGCTGAATCAGCGACCATATCCGTTAGCCCGTCCGTACACAGGAGGAAAATGTCATGGCCGAGTCCCGTACCTTCCAGAATATCGAAGGACACCGATGGATCGATTCCAAGCGCCTGCAGGATGATGTTTTTCTGCGGGTGATGTTTCGCTTCCTCCGGTGTCAGTGTTCCGTTGTCCACCAGGCCCTGCACCAAGGAGTGGTCTTTGGTCAACTGCCGCAAGACGCCATCCCTCAGCAAATAGATTCTGCTGTCTCCGACGTGACCGACAACATATCTGTCCCCGGCAAACACGAGAAGATCGCCGGTACATCCCATCCCTTCGTAATCGGGATACTCTGCGGTATGTTCGAGCATCCGCTCATTTGAACGCTTGAAGACTTTTCGCGCGAGCTCATGGTTTGCTTCACTGAATGAAGGCGTACGGCTGCAAAAAACAGTTTGCGCCGTTTCGATAAAGTAACGACTGGCAATTTCACCCGCTGCCGCGCCGCCCATCCCGTCCGAGATTGCAAAAAGCCCGGCTTCAGGCATGACCAGGCAGGCATCCTCGTTATTGCTGCGTAACAGCCCTATGTCAGTTGCCGCTGCCGAGATCAGCTTGATCATATGATCGTGAATCCGGTAGTTGAACACTCACTTGGTAAATCAGTGTTATGATTAATAACGATATTTCATATTATGTGACACGCATCTTCCGGGTGACGGCGCTATCCGATTCAGGATAATATCCGGGCAAAGAAATGATAGTTTCTGATCAATTACTCATGCCGTTCGACATACCTGACCGATATACAGTCTTTAGTAAAGGGGGTATTCTTACCATTCTTACCGGGAACGCGAGCTTCATTCAAGCATCTCACAATACGGGTACTGCCATTATGTCAAACTTGTCAAAAAGGGAAAGCATGCGGGCACTGATGTTTCTGTTGGCGGCGTTTTGCCTATCGAGCTTCAACTCGTTATCATTTGCCAGCGAACGCAATCCTGGCGGCGATGCTGTCACTTACACGCCTGATGTTACCTTTACCTTGCGCACCGACATCGCAGACGGGAAACTGGTATTTATCGGTGAAACCGATGCCATTGCGGGCAAGATCAACCCCGATCTGAAAGTGCGCGATGGCGCGGTTGTCCAAATCAACCTGATCAATGGCGACGGCGCCGTCCACGACATCGCCATTCCCGAATTCAGCGCGAAGTCCAGCAACATCACGGCAAAAGGCGCAGCCACTACGATAGTCTTCCGCGCAACCCATACCGGCGACTTTGAATATCTCTGCACGCTACCCGGCCATAAGGCTGCCGGCATGTTCGGCCATCTCATCGTGGGCACCCCGGAGGAGAAGGCGAAAAGCAGCGCAATAGATATCGCACAGGATCCTCATGCGGTAGGCGAACCGGTCGGTAACCGCGGGCCAAAACACGTGATGCTGGATCTCGAGTCCACCGAGATCGAGGGCCGGCTTACGGATGGCAGCACCTATAAATACTGGACCTTCAACAACAAGGTGCCAGGCCCATTTGTACGCATAAGGATGGGCGACACAGTTACCGTCAAGTTGCGCAATGCAAAAGACAGCGCCCATATCCATTCGGTAGATTTTCACGCGGTTACGGGTCCGGGTGGAGGCGCTGCAGTCACCCAGGTGGCGCCTGGCCAGCAAAAGAGTTTCACCTTCAAGGCACTGCACCCGGGACTGTTCGTTTATCACTGTGCAACTCCCATGGTCGCCCAGCACATTGCGAATGGCATGTATGGAATGATTCTGGTTGAACCTGAAGGCGGCATGCCAGAGGTCGACCGGGAATTCTACGTAATGCAGGGCGAACTCTACACCGCGCAACGGCATGGCGCTCCAGGCTTGCATGAGTTTTCGCTCGAAAAACTTCTCGCCGAGAATCCGGGTCACCTTATGTTCAATGGAACCAGTGACGCGCTTACGAAAACGTACAAAATGAAAGCAAATGTGGGCGAAAACGTGCGGATATACTTCGGCGTGGGCGGCCCCAATCTCATTTCGAGTTTTCACGTCATCGGAGAGGTGTTCGATAAGGTATATGACCACGCTTCGCTGACCAGTCCGCGGCTAACCGACGTACAAACCACGCTTGTTCCACCCGGAGGCGCCACCATAGTGGAGTTCAAGGTGGATTATCCGGGTCGCTATATCCTGGTCGACCACGCGCTGTCGCGCATGGAGAAAGGGCTGGCGGGTTTCCTGACAGTTGATGGCAAGCCAAACCCGGCGATATTCAACAGCAGCGAAAAGACCGGCGTGACCTCCGGAGGTCACGACTAATGCTGGCCGCAACGATGGCGATGAAATAGCTTCAATCCGTGCTGCCACACATCGGTTCGAAGCCTCTCGCCCCAATACGCGATCCAAAAACCTTGCCGCCAACGATGCTCTCGATCAGCGAAAGCTCCCTAGAAAACCGTGCGTGTGACCGTAGGAATCAACATATTCCCCTACGATCTCTCCAGCGTCATTAATGCCAAACGCGCGCGTATGCTTTGCTCGCGGAACGTTAAATGTTTCCAGGCCGCGCGCTTCCGTAAATATAAACCCCCGATCAATTCCATTCCTGGTAAAGGTTCCGACGTGCCTGACGTTATCCGGCGCGTCGGCATCGTTGATACCGTAAGCGTCGCTTCTGGTCGCGCCTGGGATAACGATGCGTGCGGCATCCGCAACGTCAGGTCCCGACAAATAAAAAGCGCTGAATTCACCCGTCGCCTCCTGTAGTGTGCCTACCATTCTTCGCGTGTTGTTAATACCGAAAGTCTGCGTCGAGAGGTCGTTGAATACACTGATGGGAGAACCGACCCCCGGCGGAAAGGTAAAGCCGTAATGCCTGCCCGCCATGTCGGAAAAGGAACCGACAATGAGCCCGCCATCGTTAATGCCGTGAGCACTGGGGATAAAGGGATCGCCGGGATAGGAAATAACGCCGCCATCCAGCAGAAAAGCGCGCTGGCCGGATACGTCGCGAACAGCACCCACAATCTCGCCAGTGCCGGAATTATTAATGTCAAACGCTTTAACCTCAATGGCTTCATCAATGATAAGCGTGGCGAAGTTGGTTTGTGGATCCCGGCGGAACGCGTTGATATTTCCCGCCTTATCGACGTAATACCCAACAATGGAAGCGGACCCCGCCGGGCTGGCGTTATTTATGCCACGTGGATGAGTGGATACCGCTCCCGGAACGTCAATATCCGTAAAGACAGTGGGTATGCTGGAGCAACCGACAATTCCGCTTACCAA
>JBDTHR010000046.1:0-8371 GCA_039936855.1 Nitrosospira sp.
TCTTTTGCCGCGCATCAGCATATTGCCGATCGGGTAATGGATTCAAGCGATATCGAGCGCGAGCGCGGCATTACGATCCTCGCCAAGAATTGCGCCGTGGACTATAAGGGTGTGCACATCAATATTGTTGATACGCCAGGCCATGCCGATTTTGGGGGTGAGGTGGAGCGCGTGCTATCCATGGTGGATGGCGTCCTGCTGCTGGTCGATGCGGTCGAAGGCCCCATGCCGCAGACCCGTTTTGTTACGAAGAAAGCGCTGGCGCTTGGGCTTCGCCCCATAGTCGTCGTCAATAAGGTCGACCGTCCCGGTGCACGCCCCGACTGGGTAGTGAATCATACCTTCGACTTGTTCGACAAACTGGGCGCAAATGAAGACCAGCTGGATTTTCCCGTAGTTTATGCCTCTGCGCTCAATGGCTATGCCATGCTGGACCTGAAGCATACCAGTTCCGATATGCGTCCGCTTTTCGATACCATACTCAATCATGTTCCGGCGCCGGAAGGCAACCCAGACGAACCGTTGCAACTGCAAATTGCTGCGCTTGATTATTCCAGTTTTGTCGGGCGTATCGGTATTGGCCGTATCAGTCGCGGACGGCTAAGACCCGCTCAGGATGTGCTGGTACTTGCGGGATCGAGTGCGCCGAAGAAGGTTAGGGTTAATCAAGTGCTGGGTTTTCGCGGTATCGAGCGAGTCCAGTTGGATGAAGCCATGGCGGGTGACATCGTTCTGATCAATGGCATCGATGAACTCAGTATCGGTGTGACGCTGGCGGATATTGACCAGCCTGAAGCGCTGCCGATGCGCGCTGTGGACGAACCTACGCTGACGATGAACTTTCAGGTGAACACATCGCCTTTTGCCGGAAAGGAAGGCAAGTTTGTCACCAGCCGCCAATTGCGTGAGCGGCTTGAAAAAGAGCTGTTGACCAATGTTGCGATGAAGCTAGAGGAAACGGGTGATACCGATTCGTTTCTGGTTTCAGGGCGGGGCGAACTGCATCTCACCATATTACTGGAAGGCATGCGTCGTGAAGGCTATGAGCTTGCAGTCTCGCGTCCGCATGTGGTGATTCGTGAAATTGACGGTGTTAAATGTGAACCGTTCGAAATGCTCACTGTCGATGTTGATGAGGCCCATCAAGGCGGAGTAATGGAGGCGCTAGGCGCGCGCCGCGGTGATTTGCAGGACATGGTTTCGGATGAGCGCGGACGCGTGCGGTTGGATTACCGTATTCCGGCGCGGGGCTTGATCGGCTTTCAATCGGACTTCATGACCATGACGCGCGGTACCGGGTTGATGAGTCACGTATTCGACGAATATGCGCCAATGCGGCCGGAAATAGCTGCACGCCGAAACGGCGTGCTGATCTCAGCCGAGCAGGGTGAAGCCGTAGCGTATGCACTTTGGAAATTGCAGGAGCGCGGTCGCATGTTTGTCAGTCCCGGGGATCGTCTGTACGAGGGAATGGTGATCGGCATTCACAGCCGCGATAATGATCTTGTCGTCAATCCGATAAAAGGCAAGCAGTTGACCAACATTCGCGCATCCGGAACTGACGAAGCCGTGACCCTGACGCCACCGATCCAGCTCACTCTCGAGTCCGCGATCGAATTCATCGCCGATGATGAATTGGTGGAGATTACGCCCAAGACCATTCGTATTCGCAAGCGTTTCCTGCAGGAGCACGAGCGCAAGAAAGCTTCGCGCGCCGTTGCGTAATTTTGCCAAGGATACCGGCGCGGGTTGACGCATCGGTTGGGTACAGCATGCACATTCGTCCATAGGTGGCCAAGCCTGGCGCGTGCTGATTACCTTCCATTTTGAAGAATGGAAAGAATCTGTCCGCTATGAATGAAAGAAAGCTCTGGTATGTCGCTGACCCCATGTGTTCATGGTGCTGGGGCTTCTCTCCGGTCATCGAGGCGATTCAGCGTGAGTATAGTGGCCGGTTTGAGGTAGAGCTATTACTGGGGGGGTTGCGGCCAGGGACAAAACATCCGATAGCTTCGACGCAACGTGAACAGATACTCCACCATTGGCATGCTGTGCAGCGGCAGACCGCGCAGCCATTCCAGTTCGAAGGCGCGATGCCGGAAGGGTTTGTTTACGACACCGAACCCGCCAGTCGCGGAGTGGTTGCCGTATCCTTGATCAACCGCGAAGCGATTTTTTCCTTTTTCAAGATAGTGCAATCCGCGTTTTATGTCGAGCAACAGGATGTGACGAACTTCGATGTGCTGTCACAACTCGCCGCGAGGGTGGGAATAGATGCCCAGCAGTTCGCGCAAGTGCTCGAGTCCGATACTGCGAAGCGCCTGACGCTTGAACAGTTCCAGAAGGCACGTCAGTGGAGCGTACATGGCTTTCCCTCGCTGATCGGGCAGAGCGGGGCGGATTACCGCCTGCTCAACACGGGTTATTGTTCATTTGATGAATTGCGCCCAAAACTGGACGGGTGGTTGCCGGGTCAGCTTGATACTCTCAGGCCAGACTCATAGTTTCCAAGGGCACAGATCCTGTATCGGTGCCAGTATGGTTGTCTATCCCATCGTGGATTGAAACTCAATGTGAACAAGGAGCCGTCTCCGCTCTGTTCAGCAGAGGGTTCGCGCGGCAAATGACCAGGTGAACGCAGGATTATTTTTAAATGGCAATTGAAATGCTCGGCGCACGCCAGTCGGCTCCTTGAGCTCGCCTCATGCTGGGCGTAAAAATGGGTGTACTAAAGTCCGGTTCCGGTGGACCAGCCAAAGCTTTCCAATAATCCACGGAATGAGTCGCTTGCGATGATAAAAGCGATAAGATAGGAGGTTAAACTCAACATGACGATTGCACCGAAGGATCTCAGTGGACTCAAGGTCGAGTAATGATGCCACTGCGATAGGAAACCGGTATTTTCCGGTGCTTTGAGCGGTTTATACAAGTCGAATTCCCTAAGGACGGTTTGCCGCGTTCGTTGTAGCGCATTCTGGATACCTGTTCGGTATGCGGTATCGATGAGATCCGGACGTTTTGCCTGTCCACGGGAGGAGGGTTCATCTACAGGTGCCTTTCTGGCCGCCAGGTGATAGAAATCCCGCATTCGATCCACATACCGATCCTCCGCGAACATGGTGTCAACCATTGCCTCAACAGTAGACACAAATTCCTCATCCGGGACAACGGGCTGGATAGTAGATCCACCGGCGGATTCTGGCTTCAGAGTCCTGGCGATTTCATCGATAAACTCGTGTTCTTTCCTGGTGATGAGCTTGAGCCAGATAGCCTCGACTGCCTGCGGAGACGGCACGCTGTGTTTTGTATTGTTGTTATCATGAGAAGCGGTCTCGAATAGCTTGTCGAGGTCAATTTTCGCGATACTTTCACAATCAGCGTCAATTGCGTCAAGCCTGGCTTTGAGAATATCGTTCATGATGTTTCCTGAAGCGAACACCTACGATTTAAAGACGAGTTGAAGGTGGGATCGGAAGCCGTACAGTGTAACGCAATTTGCAAAATGCGTGCACAGGTTGAAAACCTGTACCAGGATCCGTGCAGCCTGGCGAAGGCACATCGATAGCGGGCACAAAGTCGGGCGCTGCAAGGCGCTGATCTTCTCATTGGAAATTGAGAGTAGTGCTCATGGAGGTTGACGGAGAATTGTGCTGGCATACGATGCGGCACGATGCCTGTCAATCTGCTGGACTTCCAAAAGCCGACGCATCACATCGGAATGGCGGAAAAAACATCAAGATCCTCTACAGCAGCCACTGTCCGGCGGATGAGCTCGTGATTGGTCTCCAGCTTTATCATCCCACCGACGGCGAGTGTCACAACCATTGCTTCAAAGGGGTAGATAAGGTGAGCGCGATATCTTGGCAATAGGCCAGTGTTATCGATGCCTGTGACTCCGTTATCCCTGAGTCCCTGTGTATAAACTGACAGAAGCTTCATCTCGTGAGCCCGCCGGATTTCCGGATCAAGCGCAGTCGCAAGAAAATAGGCAACGTCTCCTATGCCTTCCCCGAAGCGTACAAGCTGCCAATCAAGAAGGCCAGGTTGAGAGTGGCTCCAGAATAGATTACCGGGATGGCAATCGTGATGGACGAGTGTTTGTGGCGCATTGGAAAGAAAACGCATTACCTGGTGGCGATTTCGAGCATAGCGTATGGCCAGCGGATAAAGCGCTCGGGGTATGAGTTTTCCAGCACGGTGCAATCCTCGCATCATCAATGGAACAGCCAAGGCGGTGCCCAGATGATCTTCCAGGCGACGTACGGGTGCCGCCAGCCAGCGATAAGTGCGCGCGAGATCGGCTTTGCCCCAGAAATGAGCATGAATGCGGGCAAGCTGTTCAATAACGAGGGTAGCTTGTGCCGCCGTCAGGGCATCGCCGGTATGCCCCGCAATCGCACCGGATTCCGTTACGTCGCTCAAAACCAGCGTCGATCCTTTCCCCAGCATGCTTTGTGCCGCCAACAGACCGGGTATCGCGATGGGTATGGCTTGAGCGGCTTCATTATAGAAGCGCACCTCTGTATGTAACAATCTTGGCAAAGCGGTGATCATTCGTGCGCGCCACGTCAGCGATGGCAGTTTTACGAACCAATGTCTAGGCAGTGCTGCAGGTCCATTGTGCTCAATTGCGAGACGAATTCGCGTAGTCGTTCCGATATCGACAGAGACAATATTCACATTTGATACGATTGTACGGGCATGATGCCTGCTAATCACACGCTGAGCCCAGCCAACGTTTAAATCGCCGGGCTGACGTGCAAGAATATTATGATTCATTGCTGCCTCCCACAATGGATTCAATCGCCACTGCCGTATTGCTGCAAAACATGCATCTGGTATTTATTGTCAGTCATGCTAGCCTTACCGATCCCGATAAACAAGAAAGGGAGCCATGGCTCCCTTTCTTGAAATGGCAGATGGTAAGCCTGCGGCACAAACCGTACTAATAATCTATCTTCCAGTCATTGTTAAAGTGCGTTTCCGTAGTCTGGAAGTCCTGCCAGATATAACCAGGTGTAATTAAAGGCTTGGTCGGGACATAAAACGTCACCAGATCTACGATACCTGTCAGTGAACGGCCAATTCCGTTTACGATGCCGGACATCAGCCCTGTCGTAAGCCCGTAACCAATCCCTTTTTCATTAGTTGTCATTACCATGTTCTTAGGAACTTCCCCTATACCTGTTACCAGGTTCGCCATGCCGTGCGCAAGTTTATTGCCTACACCTTCGACATAGCTGGAAGCGATTGCCGCCTGAGGCGAAAAAAATAACAATGCAGATAACAGCAGCAACGGTTTCAGTATACGCTTCATCGACACCCCCAAAAGTAGAATGAATTAAATCCCGCGTAATATTAGCATACTGCCGAGCTGTAATGGCAATGCCTCTAAAAAAACATCGATGCTTCAATCACCAAATTTCCTGCTTTCGGCCACAAGCGTTGCCCAAGGTAGTTGGACGCGCCAGGAGATAAACAGTTGCGGCGGAGTTCGCTTGATAGGCAAGGATTCGCGCTGAGGAGAATCATCCCGATAGTCCGTATATTCGATCTGTAAATCAGATTTTATTTAGCGGTGTTCATGCGGGCCGCATTCGCCATTTTATTAAAAAAGGGAGCCAAGGCTCCCTTTTTTAATAAAATGGCGAATGGATAGCCTGTGGGAAAAACGTATTATTTTTGTAACTTCCATTCCGGGTGGAAGTGTGTTTGCTTGGTCTCGAATTCCTTCCAGATAAAATCGGGGTAAATTATGGGCTTAGTCGGTATGATGAAAGTCACGAGATCTACAACGCCCGTCAGTGTACGGCCAATTCCATATACAATCCCCGACGCCAATCCGGTGGTAAGTCCGTAGCCGATACCTCTCTCGTTTGTCGTCATTATCATGTTCTTCGGAACTTCCCCTATTCCTGTTATGGTATTCGCAATGCCGTGAACGAGTTTATCGCCTACGTTTTCGACGTAATTATCCGCCATCGCGGCCTGGGGTGAAAAGAACAACAGCGCAGACAATATCAGCAACGGTTTCAACATATTTTTCATCGATACCTCCTTTTAAGTAGATTAACAAATTAAATCGAGTTTAATACTAGCATACCGCTGAGGGATATGTGCACGGCATTCCAAAAATTAACGCTTTCGACAATATTTCTGGTTCGGCTTATTATTCTGGCGTTACCAAATCAGGTGCGGAATTATAAATCGATAACCATATCAATTCTGGGTGTGCACATAAAAAGGGAGCCTAGGCTCCCTTTTTATAAAATGACAGACGCGCGAACAAAGCCACATCCAGAATTATATTATTCCTATCTCCATGGCCGGAAGTGGGTTGGTTCAGTCGTGAAGTTTTCCCACACGTAGCCAGGTGCGATTATTGGCTTGCTCGGGATGAAGAACGTGGCGAGATCTAAAAAGCCAGCACCGGTACGGCCCACCCCATATCCGATGCCTTTGAACAAGCCGGTGGTAAGTCCATATCCGATTCCTTTGTCATTTGACTCATACAGCATATTTCTCGGAACTTCCGCTATGCCGGATACGGCGTTCATGGCGCCATGCCCGAGCTTGATGCCTACGCCCTTGAAATAACCGTCCTCCGCCGCCGCCTGAGAAGGAAAGAATAGTATTGCAGATAACAGCAGTAACGGTTTCAGTATATTTTTCATCAGTATCCCCCAACGTGGATTGAAAAAAATTAGACCTGTTTTAATACTAGCATACCGCAAGATGCGTATGCACGAAATCTTGTTTCCGCTACGGCAGAACCAGTCGAGGTGGTGGATTTTGAGGGAACGCGTGCGTCCGTTTTTTTGCCGGCTGGTCTGCATTATCAACGCCTTCGAAACGCACCGCGATGAATTGTGATACGCTTCCGCGTACCTTGAAACTATCGTGGTGAAAGTATCGTTTTCGCCATTGAAACAAGAAACACCGCGTGCTTCTTAGAAAAATAACAGTTACGTGCATCCTGGCCAATTTTGTCTGACACAACAGATTTTCCGTTTTTGCGTCCCCATTCCTCAACGCCGCCTGGCTTGCCTGATACCGCTATAACCAACATCGCGCAAGTTTCCGTAGTGATACCCACGCTCAACGAGGCCGACAACATCGACCTTTTGCTGACGCGCTTGTGCGAGCTTGACCTGCCGGCGGAGAGCTTCGAGATCATTGTTGTTGACGACAGCTCAAGCGATGGCACGCCCGCCAAAGTGCGTGCCTGGGAAAAGCGGGCGAATATACGGCTGATCGAATACCGGGAAAAACCCGGTCTCACCCGATCCGTCCTGGCCGGGGTGGCAGCCGCGCGCGGCAATGTCATCGTCGTGATGGATGCAGACCTGAGCCACCCGCCGGAACGCTTGCCTGCCCTGATTGCCCCCCTGCTGGCCGGAAACTGCGACATCGCCATCGGCAGCCGCTACGTACCGGGCGGCAGCACCGAAGGAGAGCCCCTGCCGCGCCGATGGCTCTCGCGCCTCGCCAACTGGCTCGCCCGCCCCCTCTGCGACGTAAACGACGCTACCTCGGGATATTTTGCCTTCCGGCGGGAACTGGCCACCCCCATTGCCGAACCCGCACACGGCCATAAACTCCTGCTTGAACTGCTCATGGCAGGCCAGGGCAAGCTCAGGGTCGTGGAAGTACCCATCCGCTTTTGCCATCGCATCCACCACGGCACCTCCAGATTATCATTCCGCTCACAGTGGGCCTGCCTGCAACGCCTCATGACGCTGGCCGGCGGCACCGTCCCAGTCGGCGCCACCGGTCGCATTGCAGCAGTCGGGTTGTTAGTCGTCGCCATCGACGCGTTACTGTTTCAATTCCTTTTGAGCCGCGGTTCCGGGCTCGCCCTGGCGCACATCACGAGCTTCTTCGCCGCTACGGCCGTGAATTACTCGCTCAATTCCGGCAGGTCATTCCGCGATCATGCAGGCGACCTGCGATGGCACCAGTTGGGCCGCGCCCTCACCACAGGCATGTTCGCGTTACTGCTGCGTGGCGGTGTACTGGTCCTGCTGATCGATGGCTGGCACCTGCCCCCGTTTCTGGCCATCTTCCCGGCCATCGCCGCAACGGCTGTCATCAACTACTTTGGCACCGCATTCTACGTGTTTCCCGTCACAGTGAATCCGCCCTCGCCCGAAGTGCGCTGGCGGGTGGCCTCAGTCGGAATCGTTGCCTTTGCCGTCCTGTTGCGCCTGGTCTATCTGGGCACAGCCGAACTGATTCCCGACGAAGCTTACTACTGGAACTATGCCCAGCACATGGACCTGAGCTTTTATGATCATCCGCCCATGGTTGCCTGGCTGATCTGGCTGGGTACCGCGATCTTTGGCAACAGCGAGTTCGGGGTCCGGATCGG
>JBDTHR010000047.1:0-7219 GCA_039936855.1 Nitrosospira sp.
GCGGAGGATTCAAACTGCGCGCTCAACGGCCTGAACAAGAAAATCAGACTGGTAACAGTTCGTGCGATGACCTGCAACCTGCGCGTCGTTTGCAGACTGGAGTCGGGAAGCCAGCCGATAACAGCCCCGAAAGCGGCGCTTTTGATCCCTTGTTCAAGTACCCATAATCGCTCGGCAGGCTTGTAGACCCTGGCAATTACAATGCGCCGACTATCGATGTGCAGATTCTCCCACGCATCCATATAAGGAATATAAGGTGGACTCACCAATAGAATATTTCTCCCGTTCCCGGTGATTTGTCCAAGCGATTGACCCAATAATCTGATTTCCCCCAACCCTTCTGCGGGTAGCAGCAATTCCGTCAGACTGTGAACGGGCCATCCTCCCCCAGGCAAAGCGTTATCCAGTTCATTGAAACCACTGGAAACAACCGGATCAGTCGAAGATACGGATGCATCACCCCGCCATATCCTGTTTTTGAATCGCTCTTCGATTTGCAAAAGCGATAGCGGCGCAGCGGGTGAGGAGGCAAGCGTCGACATCTCAAGGTTCCATTAACCACGACTGGAGCCGATGCGGTTTCCGGAAGCGGAGGCTTTTCGAAACAGACCAACATAAAACCCGAAGATTTCCAGCTTCTGCTCAGGGCGGATAGGCAGGTAATCCCCCCTTCGTCCATCATTGCGTGCTTCCAGGTAATAGCCTTCTTTGTCCTTGGCCAGAACCTTGAGAGTGAATTCGTTATCCACGATAGCCAATACGACCTGGCCAAGTGAAGCTGAATTGCTGCGCTCAATGACCACCATGTCGCCATCGAGTATTCCCAGGTCAATCATCGAATCGCCTTTGACGGGAAACAGGATGGTTTGAGAAGGCTTCTCGATAAGATAATCATCTATGCGCAGTAATTCAGGCTGAACGTCGAAAGCCTCTTGAGGCAACCCTGCGCGGACCCTATGCCCGACAGTTCGCTCGAAAAAGCGAGGTCCCGGACGTAATCTTCCGCCTGGACCATTCTCCAGAAAACCTTCTTCTTTTAAACGCTGGACGATGCGATGCGCCCAGGAACGGGCCTTTCCGTTCCAGAGCACAGATAATTGAGTTGTCGAGGGGATGATTCTTTCCTGGGCGTAGTAATCCTGAAGCTTGCCAAGATAAGAAGAAATGTCGAGTTGCTGCATGGCGAGGAATTGAATAGAGAACGATTGCTCTTATTATAGAGAACAATCGTTCTCTATTCAAGCCACTATTTGTTTACTGTTTTTCTGATCCAACCCTCTGTAATAACGCAATAATTTCCAAAAGCATTCAAGAATAGAGCGGGCGATAGGATTGATAGCCTTTGATGTATATTAGAATTAAATGGCGCGCATCTCGCCGAAAGGGTGAACTGGGCGGATCGATAGCCCCGGTTGATTTTAGATTTGAATATTATTGATGAACAGACAATTGACTTGAGGTACATCAATGCCTGAGCAGGGAGATTGTCGAGGCGGGTTTGTTCATGCCCGCGCCGGGGTGGGTTGTAAGTTTCAGGAATTTAGCAGAATCTGGTCACACTTGAAACATTCCGTCTTCATGCGGCAGTCGTTATTCCAGCAAGCAACTTTTTTATCGTAATCTATAGCGACTCGTTCCAAATGATCGATGTGCGCTGATCCTTTCAGGAGTATTACTTCTCCGGGTATCATGGTTTGACGGATGAGATCACGTAGTTCCACGATGTTCGACACAAACTGAGCCTGTCCTGTTATCAGATCTTCATCTTCCGGTCTTGCGTGAGAAGCCTTGTCCCCAAAGAAAATTACTCTATCAGCCAATTCCCGAGCAAGTTTATAAGCGGGTTTATAGTGAGTATAAATCCCTTTCCTGGATTTATCGGAAACGGTTCCAAGTACGATTGTTCTTCTTGGGGCTTGCGGAAAGTTACTTATCGTCTGTAAAGCGAGGTTTAATGTCTCAAATGGCGCTTTCGTTGTATCACAGATAAAAATAGGCGCATTTGGACTGGAGTGTAAAGAGCAACGTCCTTCTGTCTGGATAAAAGTTTTTCCCCGTTGAGCCAATGAAGACAGGGAAATGCCAAGTTGGTGTGCACAAGCAATGGCTCCCAGCACTGGCGTGATAAAGTGTAGTCCTAATAGCTCCACATCAAATTGGGCGCATTCTTCTTCATGATGACATTTGAATTGCAAGCGTCCAGCAGATGAAATGATCAGATCTGTGGCACGATAATCCGACTCTTCTGATCTTCCATAGGTAAATACTTTTGCTCTGGATCTTGAGCGCATGCCAAGAACCTGAGGGTCATCCGCATTCAGAAATACTCGCCCATCCGGCGGAATATTTGCTACCAGGCAGCCTTTTTCCCGTGCAATTTCTCCGATGCTATGAAAGTTTGTAATATGATCGCTTGCAACTATCGTTACTATTCCAATTTGTGGCTGGATGTATCTACAGGCGGCATCTATCGCACCCTGCTTGTCTCCGCTGATTTCGAAGATGGCGTATTTGATATTTTTTTCAAGCTTTCGCATGCCTCCTATGATTGAGAGAAATGTATTGTCGAATGCGGATAAAGCACATTTGTTTTTTTCACTTAGCAGGTGATGAATAAAACGGGCTGTAGTGGTTTTGCCGCCACTGCCCGTTATCCCTACAAATTTTGTGAAACTCATTTTGGAGCGCTTACGAAGAACGAATTTCTCCATTTCCAAGCTTGATGGGCGCTTTCCTGACTTCAGTAATGCTTTGAGCTTGAACCACTTATAATCCAGAGCCATACCCATTTACCTATACTTGATCTTGAAGATGAATTCGTTGCCCTTTGCTATAGTCATAATGCATGGGTGGCGGCAGGCTTGCTGATGTGCGTGAGCGATGCTCTGAAACCTGAGAATTGTAAACTGATGGCTCGGATCCATCGCAACAATGAGCAGTCTGCTTACTCGATTGGCCGCAACGTCGAAAAGCTTTCAAGCACCTGCTGTATCACGGTTAATTCTTTCTTCCGACCGCTGAATCAGCTTACGTAATGCTCTATCAACGGGCGGATCAAGATGTCCCACCAGTTCTCTCCGAAAATTCAGCGACAAATCCTGGTTTAGCGGCAATAAAGCCTCAATAGCCTGAACTAGAGGTATACTTTCAGGCAACGTGTCGAGCTTAAATTCAGGGGCGTGCCAACTCAAGGTCATGCGTAACAGGACACATTTATGGCAATAACCGCAGTTCCCAAGTGATGTCGGGTGTTCCCAGCATACGCGTAGATGACGCTTCAGAAGTGGCTTGGCAATAGGGTGGTTCACCAACCGTTTTATCTTTTCTGATCGAGAAACCTCATGGCCGATGCTTTTGACCGAAAGTCGGCTTGAGGACCAGTGAGGATCGAGATCAGGGTGCGAACCCCAGGGACCCAGATGATCTTGATCGTAGCTCGATGAGATAAGCAAAGAACCGATGCGCTCTTGCAGAAGGTATCCTAAAAACGCAATCGCGCCCCCATGGGAGAATTCCCAGGATAATCTCCGAAAAAGACGATGTCTTCTAAGATCAGTTTCAATCATTGTCCAGTCCTTCCCCGTTGCCTCGGCTACTGCAGCTAAAGAATTACACATGGATGCAAGGATATCCTTTCTTTCCAGCGGGATATCAAATCCCGAAGCCAGAATTAAAAGATCGGGTGCTGGATCGGCAAAAAAACAGGAGTAGAACGAATCAACCCCCAAGCTGAATGCCAGCCCAACCCCTTGGTTTGGCCGGGCAGGACTCCCAGGTGAAAAGTCGGGCTGAAATGCTCCGAAATTCCACCACTCATTGACCTGGTCGACTACACGTTGTGTGTTCTCCAGCCATATCGGATCGCACACATTCCCGACAAGACGTCTGCCCATCGCGACGGTAGGCAGCAGGAAAGCAGTACCCAACGCCTCCGGGGATAGGACAAGTTTCGTGCGTTTACTTCGGACATGCAGAAAATTACCGTCGATACGGGCGCATAAATCATTACCGCGTTGTACAACCTCCGGCATATGAACAGGGATGTCGAGAAAACGAGCTAACCGATCGCGTAATTTTGGCTTAGGCATACTAATAAGGAATTATTAACCGGGAAATCGGGGCGGGCGTGGCAAGCATTGTGAAGACGGATACAACAAGACTGCGTTCCTGACAGTTACCGTCGTCCCTCGTCCAGACAGCGAGCTTTAAGTACGATACGCAAATTTCGGGCGAATTTTGCCTCGCAATTTGATGCGGCTATCCGCCTCGCCATCCGCCGTTTCATCTTATCCTTGTCCGCCTGCTACGGAGAAGGGATAATAATATCAAGTTCGTTTCCATGCCACTCCAATTGATGCCCGGCACGACAAAGCGAGGCACAAAGTTCTCCTCTATTTTCGCCAAGGTAAATTTCCACAAATGCTGTTGATGATCGACAATTACGATTCCTTCACATACAACCTGGTGCAGTATTTTGGCGAACTGGGCGAGGAAGTGGTGGTGTTTCGCAATGATGAAATTACATCCGATGAAATTGCGAGACTAAAGCCCGCGCGCATTGTAATCTCGCCAGGTCCCTGCACGCCAAATGAAGCGGGCATATCGGTGGCGTTAATTGAACGCTACAATAGTCAAATTCCCATACTGGGTGTCTGTCTTGGTCATCAAAGCATAGGACAGGCTTTTGGCGGGAAAATCGTCCATGCCAGACAGCTCATGCATGGCAAAACTTCGCCTGTCTTTCACAAAGGCACCGGCGTATTTCGTGATTTGCCAAATCCTTTCACGGCGACTCGCTATCATTCGCTGGTCATAGAGCGCGAGAGTCTTCCGGCGTGCCTTGAAATCAATGCATGGACTGAAGATGGGGAGATCATGGGGGTGCGGCACAAAACTCTACCGGTCGAAGGCCTGCAGTTTCATCCAGAGTCCATCCTCACTGAATACGGACACCAGTTGCTGAGAAATTTTCTGAGCCAGTAATAGCTTTCTGAAAGGCTTAGAAGGGGTCGTGTGAAACTGATGCATTCGGAAAAGGAAGATTGATGAAGCCCCAGGAAGCGCTTGCCCGCATCATTGAACATCGTGAAATCTTTCACGATGAAATGCTTTCGCTCATGCGGCAGATCATGCGTGGCGAGTTGTCACCCGCGCTGATCGCTGCTATTGTCACCGGCCTGCGGGTCAAGAAAGAAACGATTGGAGAAATCGCCGCAGCGGCAGAAGTGATGCGCGAATTTGCTACTCGCGTGGAAGTGGCTGATAACCGGCATCTCGTGGACACATGCGGGACCGGAGGCGATGCGGCTCATACTTTCAATATTTCAACCACTGCGGCTTTTGTCGCGGCGGCGGCGGGCGCACGAGTCGCCAAGCACGGTGGGCGCTCAGTTTCCAGCAAATCGGGTAGCGCGGACGTGCTTGAGGCTCTTGGCGTCAACCTCAACCAGACCCCAGGCCAAGTAGCCGACGACATAAAGGAAATCGGCCTCGGATTCATGTTCGCTCCCAATTTTCACAGCGCCATGAAACATGCCGCACCGGTGAGGCGTGATCTGGGCGTGCGCACCCTGTTTAATATCCTGGGACCACTGACCAATCCTGCCGGGGCAAGGAATCAGTTGCTGGGCGTATTTCATCCCGATCTCGTCGGTATATTGGCTCGCGTACTGCAACGCCTGGGCAGTCGCCACGTGATGGTGGTCCACGGCAGAAATGCGCAAGGCGGGTTGGACGAAATCACCATTGCCGGCGAAACTTGGGTAGGTGAACTCAGGGATGGCGAGGTGATTGAATATACTATCAAACCCGAAGATTTCGGCATGAATACTGCTGCCATTGAGTCGATACAGGTGCAAGACGGTATTCAATCCAGAAAGATGCTGCTGTCGGTGCTGGATAACCGGCCTGGCCCGGCGCGGGATGTCGTATTGCTTAACGCAGGCGCGGCGGTCTACGTCGCCGGTGTAGCGGAATCATTGGAGCACGGTTTGGAAAAAGCCCGCGTCGCGATAGAGAGCGGTGCAGCCAAAGCAAAATTGCTGGCGCTGGTCGAATTCTCAAATCGTGAAAATCGGAATAAATCTTTCCGGGTTTAGTCTATGACCGACATTCTGCAAGAGATTTTAGCCGTCAAGCGGCAGGAGGTCGCTGCCGCAAAAGCGGTGAGGCCGCTTGACGAATTGTATCGCGAAGCCGAGGCTGTGCCCTATCCCAGGAATTTTGCCGGGGCACTCCGCAATAAGATAAGTGCCGGGTTGCCGGCGGTCATTGCGGAAATCAAGAAAGCCAGCCCCAGCAGAGGTGTTTTGCGGGAGCAGTTTGACCCAGCCGCCATCGCGGCCAGTTATGCGAGGCATGGAGCAGCCTGCCTGTCCGTATTAACCGATAATCAGTTTTTCAGCGGTTGTGCGGAATATTTAATACAGGCCAAAGCAGTTTGTAATCTGCCGATCCTTCGCAAGGATTTCATGCTTGACGAATATCAGGTGGTTGAGGCCCGCGCGATGGGAGCGGATTGCATCCTTATAATCGTGGCAGCCTTCCACGGAGATTCCTTCACGACTGGAGAATGTCGGCAAGAGACAGAAACGGTTCGCGGGATGCTCAAGCTTGAATCGCTCGCGCACGCGCTCGGCATGGGGGTGCTGGTTGAGGTGCATGACGGTACAGAACTGGAGTTCGCGTTGCAATTAAACTCCTCTCTGATAGGTATCAACAATCGCAACCTGCGTACGTTCGAGACTCGCCTGGACACTACGCTGCAATTGCTCGATCGCATTCCGTCGGAACGCATTGTGATTACAGAAAGCGGTATACTCGTGCCCGCCGATGTCATGCTGATGCGCGATCATCAGGTCAATGCGTTTCTCGTGGGCGAGGCTTTCATGCGCGCCGATGATCCAGGGGAAGAGCTTGCGCGACTGTTTGGGCGAGATTGACACACAAGCATTACGAAGTGTTGTGGTTTGCCGTGCCCGAACTTGCGCTCAACTTTACCTGAACCGCGAGTCGAACCTTTTTGTTGCAAAAAAGCAACACATACAACTCCCATACTTCGAAAGTCACGTTATTTCCTTGCTAGCCGTTGCGACGTTAGGCACAATCTCTCAACCCTCTCATTCAGAGAGGTCCAAGCAGCGGGACACTACATCACCGAAATAGGGTCGGTGAGAGGCACCCCACCGTTTCAACTTTAAAGGAGATTTTCCATATGAAA
>JBDTHR010000048.1:0-15275 GCA_039936855.1 Nitrosospira sp.
GCCCCAGCGGCATGCGCATGGCTTAGAAAGGGCTACGCTGCTGTAATTTCTTGACGAATCTGGTGAAAGGCAAGGCAAGCTCCTGCTCGAGTTGCTTCGCACGCTCCTGCAAATTTTCCCTTTCCCATGCGGCTTTGCCGAGGCTTTGCTCGAAAGCGAAGACGATGAGATTACCGAATGGCTCAGCCAGCAGCGTAGCAACTCGACCCCCGAAACTATCCTCGATGCGATGGAGGTAGTCATGGACCGCCCTGTCTCTGCTGAGCAAGTTGACCACCAACACGCCGTTACTGTTCAATGCCTCAAGGGCGTGGTCATAAAAACCCTGACTGCAGAGCGAGGGTACCTGGCGACCATCGTCAAAACCGTCAACCATTATTATGTCGGCACTATCAGGGTGGCTGGCAACAAATTCCCCGCCTTCCGCAATCACGACTTGCAGGCGATCATCATCAGCCGGTACGAAAAAATGTTCTCGTGCCATCGCAACGATTTGCGGATTGATTTCAATCACGGTCGTTTGAACCTGCGGCAAACGATGGTATACGAATTTTGCCAGCGAGCCGCCCCCCAGACCGATCATCAACACATTTTCCGGCCGTGGATGAAACAGCGCGAACCCCATCATGCATCGGGTATAGGTCAGCTCCAAATGGTTTGGCGTTGCCAATCTCATGGCGCTTTGCACCATGCTGCTGCCAATATGAAGCGAACGCACGCCATACTCCTCACTCATATGAACGCCGGAGTCGTCACCAGAGTTGTCGTCCGTACCGTTGCCTGCGCCGCGAAAACGCCGCCTGGAAAATGCACGCATTGATCTCCCGGGTTGATCCGTAATAAAGCGATACTTTACAAATGAATGGTTTTGGCCTACGTTTACATTACATGACAGGTCGGACCGGGGTAAAGCGTTGCGTAACAAGCCCTGCTATCACTCATGAAAACAAATCCGCGAAGTGCGCTTGATCTCATTAGAGCGTGAAGGCCATCTCCAACATTATCATGAAAAAACGCATTGCAATTTTAGCGCTACTTTTGTCCGCGTGCTTGCTATCATCGTGCGCAGGCATTGGCCTCGAGGAAAAATCGCAGACTTACGCAGCCAAATTTACGGCAAATCGCGTATCGCTCGTAAGCTGCGTCACCAATGAACTGCAAACCGATAGCCGGTGGCTGATCCGCGGCCTGCAATATGAAGTACGCAACTATCTGGATATCGGAGCAACGGAAATCTATGCCTATCCGTACGGCGCGTTACCGGGAACCTACGCGCGCAATGCAGCCAACAACCCGGATGCAGTGGTCCAGCCACTGATTCCCAAGATCTATGCGCGTAAATCAAGTGCTGATAGTCGCGGCGAAGCCAGCCCCGGTTATTCCTTTATCATGACGATACAACGGACCGATAACGAAACGGTAATCGCCACGCTTAATGGAAAGAAATACGAAAGCGATATCGCCTGGGACAAGCTGAAAGCATGTTCAACACGCTAAGCTGAGCAGGACTTCTTTCGTTTCACCTGGTCGGCCGGTTACGTTACTTCGGCTCAAAAAACCCGGATTTTACTTTATCACCCCCCGCAAACGAAAATATCCTCAACATGATCGCGCATGCGCCGTTTTTGAATGCTCTCCGCGCTAGAATAGCGCTCTTGATATTCCCGGGTATCGCTATCGCAATCCCGGGTGATTTCACGCTTCAGGAAACGGCGCAAAACATTGATGGATGAAAAACTGGTTACGAACTTCGAATGTCAGGTTCTAACGCAGGAAATAATGGAATTACGGTGAATACATGACGCGTTTATCGATATCAATGGCGGCGGCAGGGCCGGCGATAACCGGGCTGGTACTGATGTTGCTGACTCTTCCGGCATTCGCCGGAGACTTTGAGGACGGAATGCGGTTCGCCCTCAGCAAGGACTATGTCAAAGCAGTCGCTTCTTTCAGGAGGGCAGCGGAAAAAGGAAACGCGGATGCCCAGTTCAATCTGGGCGTCATGTATTCGAAAGGTCGAGGGGTGCCTCAAAATGACGCGGAAGCCGCAAACTGGTATCGCAAGGCGGCGGAACAGGGCGACGCGCCGGCACAATCCATGATGGGCTTCATGTACCTTAAAGGTCAGGGGGTCGACCAGGACTATCAGCAGGCCATGCTCTGGTATTTCAGGGCAGCGGATAAGGGGTATGCCGTGGCCCAGTACAATCTTGGCGTGATGTACGCAAAAGGCCAGGGCGTTACGCAGAACTATCAGCAGGCCTTATCCTGGTATCTCAAAGCGGCTGAACAGGGACATGCGCCCGCGCAGGGCATTCTGGGCTTCATGTACCTCAAAGGCCAGGGCGTGGACCAGAACGATCAGGAAGCGGCATCCTGGTATCTCAGAGCTGCGGAACTGGGATACGCGGATGCGCAATATGCGATAGGCGTGCTGTACGCCAAGGGACGAGGCGTGGAGCAGAGCAATGAGAAAGCGGTGTCCTGGTTTCGCAAAGCGGCTGAACAGGGAAACCCGGACGCCGAATTCAATCTCGGCGTAATGTATGCAGCGGGCGAAGGCACCATCAAGGATGATCAACAAGCTGCAGCCTGGTACCGCAAAGCCGCGGGATTGGGGTATGCAAGGGCGCAGTTCAAACTTGGGGTTGCCTATGCCAAAGGCCGGGGAATCACGCACGACGATTATGAGGCGGCCTCGTGGTATCAAAAAGCGGCTGAGCAGGGATATGCCCCCGCTCAATTCAATCTCGGCGTAATGTACGCCACCGGAAAAGGTGTCTTGCGGGATGATCGGCAGGCCGTGTCATGGTATCGCAAAGCGGCTGAGCAGGGGGATGAGGACGCCCAGTACAACCTGGCTGTACGATACGAAAACGGGCGGGGCATTACAAAGGATGCGCAGGAAGCTTTATCCTGGTATCGCAAGTCGGCGGAGCAGGGTTACGCAAGGGCGCAATACAGCCTGGGCGTCAAGTATAACAACGGCCTGGGTGTCCCGCAGGATTATGCGCAAGCCTTGTCCTGGTATCGAAAAGCGGCTGAGCAGGGTCATCACGGGGCACAAACAAACCTGGGCGTGCTTTACTACAACGGGACCGGCGTCACGCAGGACTATGTTGAGGCTGACAAGTGGTTCAACATCGCCAGCGCGGGAGATTATGAGGACGCGAAAGAAAACCAGGAGCTTATGGAGAAGCTCATGACGCCGGTACAGGTTGCCGAAGCGCAACGGCTAGCGGAAGAGTGGATAAAAACGCGCAGCGAGTGAGCGTTCATACCGGATTAGCGCGCCTCCATTTCCAGGCCCATCTCCCATGCACCGCCTGGTATCGTAAATATTGGATGGTTCGCCGAATCTTGCAATGGCAAAAACGGTTTTTCCCGCAAGGCTAGCAAAAAGAATGACGCGACGCATTCACGCAATGCCGGCTGATCTATTTGGAAGGCTGGCTGCTCTTTTCCTTGGTGATGGGGTTCTGTAGCGTATAACCCTTCTGTTTCATTTTGTATCCGCCATAAGCACCCGCGCCGCCGGCGGCAACGTACCAGCAACCCGAAAGCGCCGGAAAAACAGCCAGGAGCGCGATTAACAGCATTATTTTCTTCATTTTCATTGAAATTTTTCTGATAGAAAAGAAAATGGAAACAACAGTCGCGGGAACTTACCTCAGGGAATGCTATGCTGTCAACCAGGATACATCTATTCTCTTTTGTTTATATCCCGGAACAGAAGCACATAAACTGGGCTGGAACACGCCGGCTTCGATTTCGTGTATCTCGCAGGGCGAGCCTATTGCAGGTCAGAAGTTTTTTTGAAAGGGGAATATCATGGGCAACATTTCACTTCCCGGAACGCCAGCCAGATGGCTTATCGCGATAGCGCTGATCATGCTCCTGCCAGGATGTCAAACCGCGGACACAAGGCGGACCGGCGGGCTGATCGGTAGCGTTGCCGGTTCTATCGGGGGGAGCTACCTGGGCAGTTATCTCGGCGGCGGCACTGCGGGCCGCATTGTGGCTGCCATCGCCGGCGGCGTCGCGGGCTATTATGTCGGCGCGGAAATTGGAGGCGTACTGGGCAAAGACGACAGGAAAAAAATGGCCGATGCATCGCAAAAGGCATTCGAGACAAATCAGACCCAAACCTTCCGCAACCCCGATAGTGGCCTGGTGGGCAAAGCCGAAGTCGTTCAATCCGGACCGGTAGCGGCACAGCAAAATAAGGAATGCAAGACAATCAGGCAAACTGTCGTGCTGAAAGATGGGAAAACGGTTACAGAGGACGTGAATAGCTGCAAGGATTGAGAATCCGCGGAATTGAACGACCGGACTCTCGAATTGGCACCCGCCTGCATCCATTCCCGAAAGCACCTGTAGAGAGCCCGTAATCTGTGACTTGCGTTGTTTGCCTTATCGTAAAGCTCATGGCTTCTTCTTCCATTCGTCATCTTTTTTCTCCTATTCCTTTTTTACCGCGGACCACGCGACCTTATGCGCGGTTTCTTCACGCGATGCATCGCCCCTCCGATCATCCGGGTCCTTGTATTCCTTCCAGGCATTATTGAAAGCGGCCTGATATATTTCCTGCGCATGCTTTGGCAATACGTTCGTGACGCTTTGCGGGAGATCTTTTATGGTTGCGTATGGCATGACGTCTTTCCTGTCGATGATTGGATGAAGCGGTATTTTTTCGAATGCGGCAAGCTTGACAATGCCGCCATGATTCGGGGAATTTGATCAATTCCTTAATCGGAAAACGTTCGGCGTGCGGGTGATGATTTCGATCGTAAGACAGTAGATGGCAAACAAAGCGAGGCGGGCGCACTCCACGTCAACGTAACACCGGTGCCGCTGGCAGGTGACAGGAAGCAGGGGGAACCAGCACGCGCTTCGCCGTAACCCGATCTGTCGATTGAACCAACGTTCGACGCACATATTTACCTGTCAGGACAGGTTCGTACTTTTTCGAAGACGGATGACGATATCTTTTTTAATATCGGGCCCCGGCTTGTCAAGCCGCGAAAACCGATACCCTAACGTGATCGAGTCAAGTTTAGCGAACGCTGACTCGCTATACCCATCTCGCTCAAAGTCGTCCATGCGCAGCAGGAACTGCTTCGCCACGACGGCCTCGGCAGGCACCAACTGGGGCAGCAGCTTGCTTGGGCCAACCCAGGTTGCTCAGGCACTTATATATTTTCTCTGGATGCTTGGTAACCACAGGTGTAAAGTGGACCGACACGTCGGCAGAAGCCGGGCCACATAGCAACTCCATCGGTTCGGTAGATGGGAATGAAGAAACGGAGTCTGTTCAGTCCGAACCCTATTGGGTGCCTGAAAGAATTTGCCATTTTTTTCTCAAATCTTATAATTATTTGAAAGTTTTCTTTTTCATTTAATACACGATCATATTGATCTAATAAATTTTACGCAGTAAAAATGGCGATGAGGTGGTATCGTTAATGGGCAACAGAGGACAATCATCCCTGCGAAATATGTCCTTTTTTGATGCGTACGGGAGTAGTTAAACCTTAGTGACGCTTTGTTTCGCGCGAGACAAGCCTTCACCTTGGCTGCGCCGTTAGGGGAAACTTGCGATAATACGGCCCGATACGGGGACTGAATTTTATTTGAAGGAATATATGCAAAACCTGAATTTGAAGTTGTTAGCGGTATTTTTTTTCCTGCTTCCGCTCCCATTTCTCTCTGGCTGCGTGCTGCTGGCGGCAACCGGTGTTGCGGCAGGCACGGGAGTGGCAGTATCAGAGGATCGGCGGACAGCCGGCACCATGGTTCAGGATGAGACCATCGAGCTTAAAAGCAACGGGGAAATCAAGGACAAGTTCGGCCGCAAGGTTCATGTTGAGGTTACAAGTTTTAACCAACGTGTCCTGCTTACCGGCGAAGCGTCATCCGCGACAGTAAAAAATGAAATTGAAGGTATCGTCAGGGGGGTGGAAGGTGTGCGCGACGTCACGAACAAAATCACGGTGGGTGAAGTCCGGCCGCTTACCGCGCGCAGTCATGATGCCCTGATCACGACGAAGGTCAAGGCGCGGTTCGTGAATGAGGGGTTATTCCAGGCCATCCACGTCAAGGTCGTGACCGAAGATGGGGTGGTCTACTTGCTGGGGCTGGTGGACCGGGACGAAGCGGAAAACGCAGTGAAGATTGCAAAATCCACCAGCGGCGTCCGCAAGGTTGTCCAGGTGTTCGAGTACATGGGCGGATAAATGAGAGATCAGGTTGCAGGAAAGAAACACTGGTTCGTGATCATGAACCTGTCAGTTATTTTGCATGAAAAGTCATGAGATGCTATCGAAAGGCAAACACCATGGCCAGCATGATGACCCCCAGAGCAGGAAGAGCAAAGCGAAGTTCCACACGCCACTTCCGGATGAACTGATTGACCAGCTGCTCAGAACGAGGATGCCGGAATGATTCCGGGCGAATCCGGGCGGGCAGGCCAGCACAAGGAATTCCTGACACACCCATATTTATGGAATACCGTTTTACCGACTGCGTCATCTGTGGGCTGCGTCTCGCCCACTTCCAAGCCGTCGGCGAGACGGGTAGAAGCAGCAATCGTAAACTCGTGGGACGTTACGAATCGCGAGTAACGGAAGATACCACTCCAACATGCGGTGCATGGAATTTCAACTTCCGATATTGATTGATCTCAATGACCACATGGCAAGACCTCCTGAACCCCGGAGGCGCGACTGACTTCTTTGCACGCAGGGAATTTCCGCCATTCGACCCGGAAGCAGCCACTGAGTACAGTCGCACCAATGCGTTATGGCTCGCGGAGCTCTGCCGATTGTTTTACCGACAGGATGTCGAGGAAGCAGTACCCGCTCCGCAGCCGACCCGAGCCAGATTTCTGGAAAAGGCGGGACTGAAGCAGCGTGCCTTTTTTGCTTCAGCAGACATGGATACCCATGCAATGCTGGTTGAACCCCTGCTATCGCCTGCGTTTGCAATTCTGGTATTCAGGGGTACCGACAGCAACAGGGACTGTGTGACCGACATGCAATGTGGAATTCTTCCCTGGAATCAAAACACACCGGGGGTTCACAAGGGTTTCCGGAAGGCACTTGACTCGGTGTGGGAGGAGATCGAGAAGGAACTCTGCCAGCTTGACTGCCCGGTCTTCTATACGGGCCACAGCCTGGGCGCAGCGCTTGCCACATTGGCAGCGGCGCGCTATGCGCCCCGGGCAGTTTATACTTTTGGGTCGCCACGGGTGGGAAATGAAGCGTTTGCTGCCTCCCTGCAAACAGTACCGATCCATCGCATTGTCGACAACAAGGATGTGACGACGCGGCTCCCACCTGAAATTCTGGGATTTCGTCATATTGGTTTATTACAGTTGTTGACAGAGCCACACGCTGAAGCCGAAGACAAGGAAACCTTTTTTCTCGCACTTCCCAACATCGCTGAAAAGCCGCCAAGGCCATTGGCAGATCATGCGCCGGTCAACTATGTCGACAGAGTATGAAACAGTTTCTCACAGCCACCGTTCATCCAGTGGCGGAGGCACGTCCATGTAGCAACTTCCCGTGCGCAAAGGGCGATTCCCGACAAAGGAAGCTATCCGGATACAGACTGAATAGCAGGAATTGGGCAACCAGGAACACATGACCATTAGTCAATCAGTTAGAAAACCGTGACTACACCCCCTGATGAACCTTCAACCGAATTAAGCGCACCGGTCCTCGAAACCGCGATGCCGCCTCTGGTCGAAAAAATAATGCCTCTAGATACTGTGCCTCGCCAAAGAAGCGAAACGGCTCTTTGGATCCTCGCGTTCATCGCGATCATTGCCGCGCTATATCTGGCGCGCGCATTCATTGTTCCGCTACTGTTCGGTATCCTGGTAAGTTACACATTAAGGCCGGTGGTGGACTGGCTCGAACGCTATCGTATTCCGCGGGCGCTGGCGGCCGCGGTCGTACTCGGAACGCTCATCGGCGGCGTCTCGTGGATAACATTCTCTTTAAGCGCGGATGCGGCAACGATAGCTGACCAGCTTCCGGAGACGGCACGCAAGCTGCGGCAGAATTTAAGCAATTTGGGTGGCGGGAACTGGACCACGTTGCGCAATGTCCGGCAAGCCGCCGACGAACTCCGGCAAGCCGTTGCCGATACCGACATGGCATCGGCAACGGCTCCTGCAAGCACAGCGCCGGGTGTGGAAAACAGTACCTGGTTGCAGGATTTCATGCTCGAGCAGTCCACGCCGCTGATCGCGTTTTCTGCTCAAGCGCCGGTAGTATTGCTGCTCACTTATTTTCTATTGATCGCTGGCAGCCACTTCCGACGCAAGCTTGTCCAGTTTGTCGGTCCGACGCTTTCGCAGAAAAAAGATGCGGTGCGAATACTGGGAGAGGTAGAGGACCAGATCCAGCGATATCTCCTGGTCATGTTGATATCCAATGCTTTAATTGCCCTCCTGACCTGGCTTGCGTTCGAGATGCTGGGGCTCGAACACCCGGCAATATGGGGGGTAGCAGCCGGGGTGTTGCATTTTATCCCGTACCTGGGGACCGTGGGGGTAGCTCTCGCTTGCGGAATCGCCGGGTTGCTGCAATTTGGATCGCTTGCCGAGGCATTCTTGCTGGCAGGGGTTTTCCTGCTTATTTCAGGCGTGGTGGGAATGGGGTTTACAACATGGCTACAGGGCCGGTTTGCGCGGGTGAATCCTGCAGTGCTATTTATCGCGCTGCTATTCTTCGGCTGGCTGTGGGGCGTGGCTGGTTTACTGCTCGGGGCGCCACTGCTCGCTATCGTGAAGGTAATTTGCGATCGAGTGGAATCACTTCAGGCTATCGGTGAGCTTTTGGGACGGTAGCTGGTTTTACGTCGAGAGGTGGTGGTCCCGACAGAAAGATCAGCCGGAAAAAACGGGAATTTAACAGCCTGTCGCCATTCAGCTATCAAGCTGATACGCTTAACAGGGTATTTACCAATACCTGCATGTCGACAGGTTTGGAAAGGTGTTTCTGAAAACCCGCCTCGAGCGCGCGGGCCCGATCCTTCGGTCTATCAAATGCGGTTAGCGCCACCGCCGGTGTTTGTCCGCCCTGGTGGTCCGGCAAGCGTCTTACCTCCTGGATGAATTGATATCCATCCATATGCGGCATGCCGATATCGCTGAGAATAACATCGAGCCTATGCCTTTGAACCTGCGACAAGCCCTCTGCGGCACTGCTGACCGCAATCACCTTGGCCTTATACTCGATCAATATAAGTTTCGTCACTTCCAGGATGTCGGGTTCGTCATCGACGATCAATACCCGTAGCCCCTCAAGAGGAAAAACCGTAGCGTTCATTTTTTCACCGCGCAATCAAGTTCCGTTAGTCTGGCACGATGACAGATAATTCACCCCGTCACTGTGCGCTAGGCGACATAGGATACTTACGGCATTCTCTGGCCGTTAGTGAGTGAGATCCGGTTTTTCAGTCAAATCAAACGGAATTCCCAGTAAAGCCCCTGCCGCGGATACTTGAACCAGGCACGGAAGGGTGATTGTCGCCTTCATCCCGGTTCCCAAGCCATCGCTAGCCACTGTTATCCTGCCGCCATGAGCCTCCACAAGGCCCTTGACTAGAGACAGTCCGATTCCCAAACCTTCGGGGGATCCATCAGTTGAACGCTTCGCCTGCGCAAACATCTCAAACAAATATGGCAGCATCTCCTGTTCTATGCCAATCCCGTTGTCCTGGATAACAAGCACAACAAGATCGGATCTTGACTCCAGGTGAACCTGGATAACGCCGCCCTCCGGCGTATATTTCGCAGCATTGTTTAATAGATTGGCTATCACCTGAATCAGCCGCTTACGGTCTCCCAATACTGGAAATGAGCTCGTCGTATTCGTATTCGGTAGTATGAGTCGATGTTTTCGCCGTACCATTAGCGGACGCACTTGCTCGACCGCCTCCGGGAGCAGAATACCAAGATCAGCGGTTTCTTTATCAAGGGCAATCTTGCCGTGAGCGATGCGGGTGATATCGAGCAAATCGTCGATCATATGGGTCATATGTCCCACTTGCCGAGTAATAATGTCGCTTACCCGTTTGACGCGGACGTCATCCTGTTTGATGCTATTCAAAAGTTGGGCAGCCGCGCTAATGGGTGCAAGGGGATTGCGCAGTTCGTGCGCCAGCATCGCCAAAAATTCGTTCTTGCGCTGGTCAGCTTCCTTGAGTTTCTCTTCGGCGCATTTACGTTCCGTCACATCCAGCACCACGCCTCGAAGCGTAACGGGTTTTCCCGAATCGTTGCACAGGACTTTCCCCGATACAGCCACCCAGCAGGTTTTGCCATTATCCGGCCGGATAATTCGGGTGGTTGCGTGAAAACTTCCTCGATTTGCCAGGGCCTGCTGGCACGTTTTCCTCATCGTTGACACATCGTCTGGATGCAATATTTCCCAAGGCCGGGGAAGTTTTTCCAGAGTGACGCCACAGGCGCTTAAAATATTTGCATTAAATACAAACTCGCTCCTGGCTAAATCCCAGTCCCATACTCCCATGCGAGCCGCCATCATGCCTTCCGTCAGTCGCTCTTCGCTTATGCCAAGCGCTTCTCGCGTATGTCTTTGCTCGGTAACATCAGACCCCGCCACGAAAATACCTGAAATGGTGCCATCTGGCTCGAAAATAGGTTGATAAACGAAATCGACGAAAAGTTTGGTTAAAGATGAGCCCGGGCTGAGCTGCAATGAAAGTGGAACATCCTGGGCAAAAAAAGCGTTGCCTGTAGCAAAAACCTGATCGAGAAGTTTCGGAAATCCTTGCTCTTCGGTTTCCGGAAGTGCTTCACGCAAGGATTTCCCGAGAATTTGACGATTGCCTACAAGCCGCAGATACGTATTGTTCGCGAATTCAAAAATATGTTGCGGACCGCGCAGCACGCAGACGAATCCAGGAGCTTGCTGGAATAAAACCTTTAGACGCTTAGCCTCGTGACGACGCAGGCAGACTTCCTGGGCCAAGTGCTCGTTAGCGCGTTCCAGCTCGGCTCTGACCCGATGCTCTTTCGTCACGTCATTGCAGATGACCAATACCCCTTGTACTCCCGCAGCGTCGCGAATCGGGCTATACCCGTATGTCCACCAAACCTCTTCAAGTTTACCGTGGCGTGTTACCGCAACGAGCTGGTCTTCATGCCAGGTCGCCGCTCCCCCAGCCATGATGGAATCGATCTGCGGACCAATGATGGGCCATATTTCTTGCCAGCATTCACGTCCAGGCTGGCCCAGGGCGCTCGGATGACGTTCGGGCCCCATGGTGTTTCGATATGCATCGTTGTAGAACTGGATCAAATCCTGCCCCCACCAGACGAACATGGGATGGTTCGAGGCCAATACGATATTTAATATCGTATTGAGAGAGTCTGGCCATTGACCCGCCGGCCCGAGCGGCGTGGCTGCCCAGTCGAAAGCCCTTATAAGACTTGCAAGTTCACCGTTGGAAGGTAGAAAAGGGGAATCATCCATTATATTTCCTCGAAAATCCGTCACTGGATTACTCTATTTTATCTAGGAGCCTGTCGGACGTTGCAATAGAAGAATCTTCTGGAAGGAAATAGTCAAACGTTGCGTCACGGAGTCTTTCCGTCGAAGCCGACGCCGCCGAACCAGCAGCGGCTCCGTGCGCGCCTTGCTTTCCGCGTTGCGCGCGCGGGTTGCTGCCACTCACCGAGTCTTTCCCGCCTCCGGCTTTTTTTGATACCCGCCGAAGTGCTTGATCGGTGACCAGTCGGGACTGACCGCCGGAAGCGGTGACGGAGTCAAGTTCTCGAAAGGGCTTGCCGCGTAGACGATCTTGCCGGCGACGACGGTCAGTGAGGACTCGATGTCCTTGATCTGCTCCTCGGGTACGGAGAGGTAATCTGCGGAGAGGATCGCGAAGTCGGCATACTGTCCCGGCGCGATGCGGCCTTTGACGTTTTCCTCCTGGCTGAACCACGCACTGCCGACGGTATAGAGCCTCAAGGCCTCTTCGCGCGACAACCTGTTTTCATCGCTGAACATCTGCGTTCCACCGACCGTTTTGCCCGAAACCAGCCAGTAGAGCGCGAGCCAGGGGTTGTAGCTGCCGACGCGTGTTCCGTCGGTACCGACGCCAACGGGAATCCCCATCCCGAGCATCTTGCGGATCGGTGGCGCATGGCTCGCCGCATCCTTGCCGTAGCGCTCGATGAAGTATTCCCCGGCGAAGGCCAGGCGATCCTGCACCGCGATCCCGCCGCCGAGCGCCTTGATCCTTTTCAATTCGTTATCGCCCACCGTTTCGGCATGGTCGATGGCCCACCGCGGCGCAAAGTGTCCCTGTTCTTTCGCGATACGCTCAAAGACGTCCATGATTCCCGCCACCGTTTCGCCGTAAGTCGCATGTATGCGCAGCGGCCAACGCTTCTGTACCAGCAGCGTTGCGACGGCGTGCAGGTCAGCCTTCCAGTTGCCGCGCTCGTCCAGGTTTGGTCGCGCGAACATGAAATTTTCGTAGTCGCCCGCGCTATGAGTAATAAACTCGCCGCCGCCTTCGAGTTCAAAGCCATGTTCGAGGCTCTCATTCTGGTTCTTGCCAACCTGGTGCTCGCTTGTCCAGCGTCGGAAATCGTCCAGCTCCTTGCCCGCCGTTTGCGGAAACAAGTAATAACTTATGCGGATCGACGCCTCATCCTTGCTGACAACTGTCTCGCTGCTTGCGTAATCCTCCGGAAAATGGTGCCCGCCACCGCCGGCGTCAACCGCGCTGGTCAGCCCAAAGCGATTGAGTTCCCGGTAGAAGTGGAGCGTGGAATTGACTTTGTCAGCCGCGGAAAGTTGCGGCGGCTTGGCGATCATCTGATAGAGAATCGTCGCATCCGGCTCGGCATGGAGAATCGCGCCGCCGTCGACGAACTCGAACCGTCCATTCGCCGGAGCCTCCGTGCCTTTAGTGAGGCCAAGCGCCTCCACTGCAGCGCGATTGATCATGCCCTGACTGTAAAGGAAGAGCACGAAGGTCGGCGTGTCGGGTGCCGCTGCGTTCAATTCCTTGATCGTCGGCATCCGCTTCTCTTTGAACTGATAGGGCGACCACCCGCCGATGACGCGCACCCACTGTCCTTTGGGCGTGCGCTTCGACTGTTCGCGGATCATGGCCAGGCCGCGCTCCAGCGAATCAACCCCGTCCCAGCGCAGTTCGAGGTTGTAGAACACGCCGCCGCGAACGACGTGCGTATGCGAATCGTTGAGGCCGGGAATGACCGTGTGACTGCGCGCGTCGATCACGCGTGTCTTCGCACCGCGGTGCCGCGTCATCTCGGCGTCGCTGCCGACGGCAATAAATTTGCCGTCCTTCACGGCGAATGCGGTTGCCTGCGGCCGCTCCCTGTCAACCGTAACGACTTTGGCGTTCGTCACCAGCAGGTCGGCCGGCTGCTGCTGAGCTGCCGCGCAGTTGCTCATCACGAGGCACATGAGAGGGACGATGAGCCCGTGACTTGTCGTTGAGGAAAAACGCATGGCTGTTCTCCTGGTTAAGCTGTGCCTTGACGACCCAGACGGTCGCATATCCACTATCCACCTCATAAGCGGAATCGTTCGTTGTGGGATGAGTCGTCGCAGATTCGCGCGCCGGACATTATCGTCCACTATCGGCGGATCAGACGAACATGTAAATGCGCCGATTTGGTTCGCTCAGGCGAGGTCCAATATTAAAATTTCGCTATCGGCAAGGGCTGTAAAACCGAGCGTTTCAGGCCCATCCATCTGGACACCGTCACCGGCAGACACCGCTGTACCATCGACTAGCAAGCTGCCGTCAACCACTTGCACGAAAACGCCTCGGCTCGCCTCGATGTGATAGGAAGCCGTTTCCCCTTGCGCGAGCAGGCGCATGCTGATTTTGGTATCCGAAAACAACTGCACCGCGCCTTCTGCTGGGTCCGTTCCCGCGATCTGAACAAATTCGCGTTTGGCACGATCCCGATCTATCGTTTCTTGCTGATAGCCGGGACGACCCCCCTGGCTATCCGGGATGATCCAGATCTGCAGAAAATGTACAGGCTCTGTGTCGGACGCATTCATTTCCGAATGTGTAATGCCGGACCCGGCTGACATTCGCTGAATATCACCGGGCCTGATGATTGAACCTGTGCCCAGCGAGTCTTCGTGCTTCAGCGCGCCGGATATCACGTAGGTGACGATGTCCATGTTTGCATGCGAGTGGGTCGGGAACCCCGCTCCCGGTATCACGCGGTCTTCATTGAGCACCCGCAGCGCACGAAAGCCCATGCGGTTCGGATCCCTGAAGTTGCCAAAGGAAAATGTATGCGCGGTCTCCAGCCAGCCCATCCGGCCGCCGCCGCGTCGGTCGCGTTCATGCAAGATCGCCATTCGCCCTGCCTCCTTATTCGTCTGTCGCAAAACGGTAGTCAGAAGCACAATGGAGTGCTAAGCTTTATTTTATACGAAGTTCAACCCAGGAGATAATATGACGCGTCCGGTATGGCCTGCGCTTCCATTCAAAGACTGGGAAAACACCTGCAGTGCGTTGCACCTCTGGTGCCAGATTATTGGCAAATATCGGTTATCGCATACTCCATGGGTCAATCACAGCTGGCATGCGACTCTCTATGTCACCCCTCGCGGGTTGACGACGGGCATTGTGCCTGACACTGGCGGCAGCATCTCGATATTGTTGGATTTCGTGAGCCATGATTTAATTGTGGAGGCCGAATCGGGAGAAAGGTCGACGGAACCGCTCAAAGCGATGAGCGTCGCTGATTTTTATCAACTTACCCGCAAGGCGATCGAACAAGTCGGCGGCTCGTTCCATATTCATGGGGCACCGAACGAACTGGAAGACGCCACTCCATTCGAGCAGGATACAGCAACACGCCTATATGACGCCGATGCCGCTGCGCGGTTTCACCGTGCCCTGGTCCGTATCGAGCGTGTTTTCTCGCGTTTTCGCACCGGGTTTTCGGGCAAGGTTTCGCCCGTTCACCTGTTCTGGGGTTCATTCGACATGGCCATTACCCGGTTTTCGGGCCGGAAGGCACCGCCGCATCCCGGCGGCATCCCCAACCTTCCCGATGCCGTGACCCGCGAGGCCTATAGTCATGAAGTGTCCTCAGCCGGTTTCTGGCCGGGAAAAGGCGTCGGCGAGCCGATGTTCTACTCATATAGCTATCCCGCGCCGGACGAGTTCAAGCACCAGTCGGTAGCTCCGGACGCAGCGTATTGGGATAACGACCTTGGCGAATTCCT
>JBDTHR010000049.1:0-3366 GCA_039936855.1 Nitrosospira sp.
CGCATGGCAGTCCACAGGACAATTCCGAGTGGGCAGCACTTCCGGCAAGCCTGAGCCTGCTTCCAGTCATGGCCTTTTTCTTTGGCTTTTATCCGAAACGGGCGACCTTGGCAATCGAACGTATCGCACTCAGAATAATGAAGGGTATTGTTTCCGACGATAGTTATCGCGCGCTTCCACTTTCCATGCTTGCGGGAATGAGCTATACACATGAACTAAGGCTGGAACGGGAGGGTTTCGATAATATTGAAAATCTGAGCAATGCAGACGCCGTGGATCTTGCGATACGCACCTGTTTCAGCTACAGCCAGCTGAAACAATGGATAGATCAGGCATGGCTTGCAACTCACTTGCGGGAAGATTATCCGGACTTCGTCCGGCGCACCGGTATTGCAAGTAGTGATGAATTGCGCCATTTTCTGGCCAGCTGCGATTCCGCAAAGATCGACGGAGTGGAACAACTGGTGGCAGGGCTATCAGCGGATCCTGCAACAAGCCCATCATGGAAAGTCAGGTTGGCAGCAATAAAAATATTGCTCGATATCGATCCCGCTCTGCCGGAAAACTGTAGCAGTCCGGATGGTGCTGAACATGGTTCAGGCTGATACAGGGCAGGTATTCTTCTGAAAGAATACCCGCCCTATATCACAAGCATATCGACAAACTGATTGACCGGTGTTTCTTCAAGTTTTCCAGGATCAAGACAGAGGTTAAATATCGCCTTTTTCTGCTTTGCGGGGAAACGACGCGCCAGATTGATCCTGAATTTTTCCTCCAGTAGCGGAGTGCCTTCGCTGCGGCGGGATCGGTGGCCAACAGGGTATTCCACGACGACCTCATCCAGTTTACTGCCGTCCTTGAATTCCACTGTCAGACCATTGGCGATGGAACGCTTTTCAGGCTCGTAATAATCCCGGGTGAATTGCGGATCCTCGACACACGTTATTTTTTCGCGTAGCTCGTCGATACGTGGATCGGCGGCAACAGTGTCCTCGTAATCGGCAGCGGTGAGTCTTCCAAAAATAAGCGAGACCGCAACGATGTACTGAATGCAATGATCGCGGTCCGCGGGATTGTTGAGCGGCCCTTTTTTGTCGATGATGCGAATCGCGGCCTCGTGAGTGCGGATGATGATTCTCTTGATATCCGCGATTCGCGTCTTCACATGAGGATGCAATTGCATCGCGCATTCTGCCGCTGTCTGGGAATGGAATTCGGCAGGGAAGGAAATCTTGAACAACACGTTTTCCATGACGTACGAACCCCACTGCTTGACCGGCCTCGGGAATGTAAACGATTGCTCCTTGAACAGCGCATCGTAAAAACCCCAGGTCCTGGCAGTGAGCGCCGAGGGGTAGCCCATTTCCCCTTTAAGCGTAATCAGCGCCAGCCAGACGGCTCGACTGGTGGCATCGCCCGCCGCCCACGATTTGCGCGACCCGGTATTGGGCGCGTGGCGATAAGTGCGCAACGACTGTCCATCCACCCAGGCCTGTGAAAGTGCGTCAACGATCTGGTCGCGGCTCCCGCCAAGCAGATGCGTCACGACCGCGACCGATGCCACTTTCACCAGCACGACATGATCCAGCCCAACCTTGTTGAAACTATTCTCCAACGCAAGGCAGCCCTGAATTTCATGCGCCTTGATCATCGCCGCCAGCACGTCGCGCATGATGAACGGTTTCTCTCCCGTGGCCACAGCCTCGCGCGAACGCCAGTCCGCAACCGCAAGTATCCCGCCCAGATTATCCGATGGATGACCCCATTCCGCGGCCAGCCAAGTATCGTTGAAATCGAGCCAGCGAATCATTGTGCCGATATTGAATGCCGCCTGTACCGGATCAAGCTGAAATTGAGTGCCGGGAATTTTTGCTCCCTCCGGCACCAGGGTTCCGGGAACGAGTGGCCCCAGCAGCCTGGTGCAAGCCGGGTAAGTAAGCGCTTCCATCGCACAACCCAGCGAATCCATCAGGCAGTGGCGTGCGGTTTCGTAAGCAAGGGCACTCGGGATAGCGCGGTCCACAACGTAATCCGCGATGTCCACCAGCACCTGATCGGGTTGGGGCCGAATATTGGAAATGGAGGATGACATATGTTTTTTATTTATTAGAATGTAAAATACTTGTTACAACCGTCATTTAACAGTAGGTACCGTCTTTCCCGCGAACGGGAATCCAATGTTTTTTTCCATTTAAACGCTGGCACTGTAATAAATACGGATCCGCAAGAGCGGTAGGTCGGGCGAGCCCGACCTACCTTGAATTAACATCGAACTCCTCAACATTAAACGATTTATTCGATAACCTCTCCATTAATCCTGAAATCTTGCACTCGTCACTTCAACACACATCTCGATTATTTCTCCTGTAGTACCGTCATCTTCATGACGGAAAAGCGTCCCTGGCGACCCTGGCCCCATACCCTTCGTCCACCATTCCAACCCACCACCGACGTAGCGTGCGCCACTGCCCGAAATCGCCACAACCATTTCGCGAGTCTTACCCTCGTAACGCACAATAGCTGTGGTATCGGGGCGAAAGGATGCATTCACCGTACGACCACTCTTGCAGTGATATGCTATCGACAAGTCACCGGCGTTTTTTCCAGCAAAAGGTACGTTCGAACGGGAAAAGTGAGTGCAGCTGGTGAAGACAACAATAACAAAGAGAATACTAATGCGCATCAATATGTTGAACTCCTGTGTGCGAGTAACGGACGGCGAACTGGACTGAGCAACCTCAATATATTGAGATACAGATAGTGTATCGAAATTCGCATAATGGGTATAACTCGCGAAGGTGCTCTTGTTATTTCGTAAACCAGGGTTAACTATTTTGTTAAAACGATTATCTACACTGATTGATTTAACCACCTGCTTGATGCGCAAGCAAGAGTACGAATCAATACAAGATTACGTCATGCTGAGCTGGAAGCTTCGTAGATTGCGAATCCATGGCGAAACGCGTATCGGAAATGCGGATTCGCTATGGCCCTGGTTATCGCGCGCACTTCCTGCAATGGAAGCAAAAAGTATTCATTCTGCTCGCGCGTGACGATAAATCCACTCAATCGTAAGACATCAAAAACTGCGCTGCAACTAGCGCGGCAACTGAAGGAGCGGGATAGACGGAACGGAGTTTAGCGTAACCCGTCAAAAAACTATGTCGCAGGACACATTAACACAACCTAACCACAACCAGATATGAACAATGTTGGTTTGGTGGGGCGTGAGAATAACAAAATGATCAGTTGCGCTACGCTCCGTCGATCCTGCTGAAAACTGTACAAAGGCATAAGAATAAATAACATGTAAGGAAAAACTGTTGTCGAACAAAAATACCTGGCAGACTCGGAATCTCCATTCAT
>JBDTHR010000050.1:0-4581 GCA_039936855.1 Nitrosospira sp.
CGCACCTGTGTTCTGACCCAATCTTCCACTGTCACTAACGGAAAATTTGCGCCATAACATTTACCGGTCTTTGCATTGATGCTGGCAGGTCCGGTAGAACCATGGCAGCCGCCAAGGTTATTGATCCCCACCACGAAAAACCTGTCCGTATCGATGGACTTACCCGCACCGATCATATTATTCCACCACCCACCGCTCTTGGGATTATCCGCGTAAAATCCCGCAAGATGATGATTCCCGGAGAGCGCATGGCAAACCAGGACGGCGTTGGATCGGGCTGCGTTGAGTTGGCCGTAGGTTTCATAAACCAGCTCGTAATTCTCGAGCACAGGTCCGCTTTTTAAATGCAGAGGTGTGTCGAAACGCGCGGTTTGCGGAGCGACGATGCCAATTGAATCGAAATCTTGCATTAAGGTAAAAGGATCGTCAGCAGAACTGTAAAGGGCTAACGGTCTGCAAATACATGTTCCGGGATACGCCAGGCAGAACAGATAATACCGACATCGATTTCCTGCACCGCACGGCTACAAATTTGGTATGAGCAGAAAGGTAACGGAGGACATGCATTAACACTATCGGTAGCCGACCATTACATTTAACCCGCTGCCAGTCACGCATAGCTGTGAGCGTGCCCTCCGTTTCACAAAAATTTTTCCGTACATATGATCTTCACCTTTCGTGTCAGTTTAGTTTTATGCGCAGTCGGCAAGCAGTTTATCTGGCCAGTCTAAACCTTCTGCAGATATAAATCAGCTGTTCAGCTTTGTCAACAAAGCTTGAATTCTCTCTGGATCATCGGCTTTAAGTATTTTTTGTGCAAGCGGTATGATATCAGGCAGATTACTTCTCAATACCTCCCGTTTCACCGTCAGAAGTTGTGCCGCGTGCATGGAAAACGTCCGCAACCCCAAACCAAGCAGAAGCCGCGTAAATACGATATCTCCCGCGATCTCGCCACAGATTGATACCGGTACTCCGGTTCGGTTGGCGGTGCGTATGATGTGAGCTACCAACCGCAGCACCGCAGGGTGTAGCGAGTCATAGAGGTGGGCGACAGCATCATCGGCGCGATCAATTGCCAGCGTGTACTGAATCAAATCGTTGGTTCCGATGGACAAGAAATCCAGTTTACGCAAAAAGACGTCGATGCATAGCGCTGCGGCCGGAATCTCTATCATACCGCCTATCTGTATTTTCTCATCGAAGAGAATCTTTTCCTGGCGCAAGCTTTGCTTCGCGTTTTCCAGCAATTGCAACGTCTGGACAATTTCGGAAACACTGGAGAGCATCGGCACCAGAATACGAATCTGGCCATAACGGGAAGCGCGCAGAATCGCACGCAACTGTGTATTGAACATTTGAGGTTCAGCAAGACAAAGGCGGATGGCACGCAATCCCAATGCCGGATTGGCAGCTACACGCTTCGCATTGTCAAGATTCTTGTCGGCCCCCAAATCAAATGTGCGTATCGTAACCGGCATTCCACGCATTTTTCGCGCCACGGTACGATAAGCCTCGAACTGTTCCTCCTCGCCGGGCAAACTTTCGCGATCGAGGAACAGGAATTCGCTGCGAAACAGGCCAACGCCTGTGGCTCCGCTTTCCTTTGCCTGCTCGACATCTTGAGGGAGTTCTATATTGGCTTGCAATTCCACGGCTGTGCCATCGAGGGTCGTGGCAGGTGTCGTCTTGATGCGCTTCAGTTTCTGCTTTTCCAGTTCCAGTTCGTTCTGGCGAAGCCGGTATTCCGCCAGCACATGCTCGTCAGGATCCACGATTACCACGCCCTGAGCTCCATCCACAATCAGAACATCATTGTCGCGGATCAAACCGCGTGCGTGATGAAGCGCAACGATAGAAGGGATGTTGAGGCTGCGTGCCACAATGGCCGTATGCGAAGTCAAGCCGCCCAGGTCGGTCAGGAATGCGGTAAAACGGTGCTGCTTGTAATGGATCACATCAGCGGGACTTAGATCATGGGCAACCAGAATGCTGTCGCCATCATGTTTCAATGGGGCCGGAACGTAACCCGGATGCCCCAGCAATATTTTCAGGACGCGTTCGACAACCTGGATCACATCGGTTTTGCGTTCGCGCAGATAAGGATCTTCAATCTCTTCAAACTGCGCCATTAATACACCCATTTGCTGGGTAATCGCCCACTCGGCATTGCACTGGTTCTGTGCAATATAAATTTTAGCGGCGGCGGAGAGGGTGGGGTCGTCCAGAATCATCCGGTGCAATTCAAGAAACGCGCCATATTCGGGGGCGGCGGGGCCACTGACTACAGAAGCATTCAGCGCCTCAAGCTCTTCACGGACACCATTGAGAGCAATATCGAGCCGGGATATTTCATTGCTGACCTGATCCTCCGGCACGATGTGATGCGCCACCTCCAGCGCGGCGTGCGAAGCGAGATATGCATGCCCTATGGCAATGCCGCTGGAGACCCCTACTCCGTGCAGCACAAAGCTCATTCGCTTTCCCCGAAACCATCCTCGATCAGGTTAACCAGCGCCAGCATGGCCTCGACCTCGTCTGTACCGGTTGTTTCAATACCCAAGGTAACGCCCTGGTTTGCAGCAAGCATCATTACACCCATAATACTTTTCGCATTAACTTTACGGGCATCCCGCGATAGCCATACCTCGCTATGATATCGAGAGGCCAACTGCGTGAGCTTCGCGGAAGCACGCGCATGAAGGCCCAGTTTGTTCAGGATTTTAACCTCCTGGTATTGCATTATGTTTGCCCCGTATCAATACGCATGACCCCTTCTCTGCCGCCGGATAACGCTTTTTCCGCTACGGCTGAAAGTGGTTCGCTGCGATAAGTAAGCGCTCGTACCAGCATCGGCAGATTAACCCCGGCAAGACACTCCACATTGCCGGGTCTAACGAGCCGGCTGGCTATATTGCATGGCGTTGCACCACAGATATCGCTCAACACAAGCACGCCATCACCGAGATCAAGTTGTTTCACCAATTCCAGCGCTTTCGACACGACGATGTCGGGGTCATCCTGAATGGTAATGCTCAGTTGTGCCAACTGTTCGGATTTTTGACCCATGACGTGGTTAACGCAGTGGATAAGACTGTCACCCAGATTACCGTGCGAGATAATTAAAATTCCGATCATGTTCGGCCAGTAATATCCAGTGACAAATACATCAGTCAAGAATTTCTTCAATCGCATCCAACATCATCCCTGCTACGTTGAAGCCGGTCTGATCCGCGATTTCCATCATCCCTGTCGGACTGGTGACGTTAATTTCGGTAAGATAATCACCGATTACATCCAGTCCGACAAGCATTAAGCCCTTATCATATAACGCGGGACCTAATGCTTCGGCGATTTCCCGGTCGCGCCCCGTAAGCGGTTGCGTCACGCCCCTGGCGCCGGCGGTAAGATTGCCACGGGTCTCACCCAGTTTGGGAATGCGTGCGAGTGTGTAGGGCACGGGTTCTCCGGCTATCAGCAGAATACGCTTGTCTCCCTGAGTAATTTCGGGAATATAACGCTGAGCCATAATCGTTCGTGTGCCGTAATGCGTCAGGGTTTCTATTATCACCCCTATATTATGATCAGCGCTGTGAATGCGAAATACGCCCGCACCGCCCATGCCATCCAGCGGCTTGAGGATTATATCGCCATGCTCGGCCAGAAAATCGCGAACCAGGTGCTCCTGCCTTGTCACCAGCGTAGGCACGGTGTATTCAGGAAATTTCGCTATCGCGAGCTTCTCATTATGGTCTCGCACTGCTCGTGCACTGTTGATGACAAAAGCACCGCGGCTTTCAGCCAACTCCAGCAAATAGGTGCTATAAACATACTCCATGTCAAAAGGCGGATCCTTGCGCATCAGCACAGCGTCAAATTCCCGCAGCAGCGTTTCTTTCGGTTCATCTGTCCGATACCACGGACGCCCCATATCAGTCTCGTTCGTTAATTCCAGGGCTCGCGCCAGTCCTATTGTTTCGCCGTCTTTCCACACCAGATCGCCCTGCTGCAGGGCAAACAAGTCATGTCCGCGAAAAAACGCTTCGCGCATCATGGCAAAGCTCGAGTCTTTGTATGTTTTTATGGAATCGAGGTGGTCGAGAACGAAGGCTATTTTCATGAATTATGAATCCATCGGTTACGCTGCAGGCATACAAAGGCAAAGTCGAAAGAATATCGGAAAAACCCCCGGTAGTGATGATAATAGCATGGCGCGGAAAGTAGCCGTAATGCGGCTTTCCCAAGTATTTACCCAGGCATTGACATACCTCGGCCATCGTAAACTCCAGGCAATGTCAACCGGTGCTTGAGATAGCGTTCAGTATGGTGCTGCGCTCCTGATTTAAGCGCGTTGATTGGAAAGCAGTTTTTCCAGGCAGTACACTGCGCACTCAGCACTCTATCCAGATAATTGAAGAAAAACTGACAGACGGCTAACGCCGCACCAAGCGACCAAGACCTCCGCTCGCCCTTCGCTTTTTTCCAATTCTTGCGCGGCCGCGAGCAACGGAAGACGCGCTATGACGCCATAAGCATAAAATCGGTTGGGGCTGCAAAAACCACTGGGTGAAGCAGATTCTG
>JBDTHR010000051.1:0-2859 GCA_039936855.1 Nitrosospira sp.
ACCGTTGCCATGTTGTCGAAGAAATTTCGGTACCATGGTTCCAGCATGAATATTTCGGGCGGAATGATATGGCCGTTCATCAAGGGAAAAGTATTGTAGGCAAAACCCGCCTGGATACCCGCCACAAACCCTCCCGACAAAATCATTATGAATATCAGCGTGGTCAGCGCAGTCGAGAAACGGCGTAAACCGCCTAATCCGCTGCTGGATAATGATGTGCCAACTGGATAAAGCAGCCCTAGCGCCACCCAGAACATAGCCGCATAAATGGCAAAAGCAAGCCCCAAATGGGCTGTCAGCCGATATTGGCTAACATGAGGGTTATCCACCAACCCGCTCTTTACCATATACCAGCCCATTGCGCCCTGCAGTCCTCCGAGAACAAAAATGCCGGTCAACTTCAGGCCCAATGACCGGTCGATTGCTTTTCTCGCAAGGAAATATACGAAGGGCACAAAAAAAGCCAATCCGATGACTCGTCCCAACAGGCGGTGAAAATATTCCCACCAGAAAATGCCTTTGAATTCCTCCAGACTCATGCCGACATTGATCTTTTTATACTGAGGCGTCTGATGGTATTTTTCAAAAAGCTCGTCCCAATCGCTCTGGTTGAGCGGGGGCATGGTGCCAACGATGGGTTGCCATTCGACAATGGACAGCCCCGAATGGGTAAGCCGGGTAACACCGCCGACTACGATCATGGCAAATACCAGAGCGCAGCAAACAAGCAACCAGATAGCGATGGGTTTGTGCATGATAAAATTGGAAGTTAGCTGTATGCGGAAATTAACGATGACGAATGAATCGCCGTCCAAAGATTATTCAAGACAGGGATTCGAGGATTTATTTCGCGCGCATTAGACGTTGTTTATCGCGCACCCACTCTTTCTGTTTCTCGGACTCGCGTTTGTCATGCTGCTTCTTGCCTTTGCCCAAGCCGATTTCAAGCTTGATTTTACCGGCTTTATAGTGCATATCCAGCGGCACCAAAGTGTAACCCGTACGCTCCACTTTGCCGATAAGCCGTTTAATTTCCTCGGCATGCAACAACAGCTTGCGGGTGCGAACCGGATCTGGCTGGATATGGGTGGAAGCCGTAGGCAATGGGCTGATGTGACAACCGATCAAAAACAGTTCACCCTTACGGATGACGACGTAAGCTTCTTTTAACTGAACCCGTCCCGCGCGAATCGCTTTGACTTCCCAACCTTCGAAAACTACGCCCGCTTCATGCCTCTCTTCGATAAAATAATCGTGAAATGCTTTTTTATTCTGAACAATGCTCATGTATGGGAAGAAAAAGGATGAGTTTCGTGCGGGTTTCGTGTATTTTAGCAGCTTTCAATACTGTCTCGTTCGATCCGGGCAGTTTATCTTATGGCTGAAATCGAAAAGTCAGTACTGATAGGGCATTCTGCAAGCCAAATGTTCGCGTTGGTGGACGCAGTGGAAGACTATCCCAAGTTTTTGCCGTGGTGTGGCGGCTCATCCGTTACGCTGCAGGATGATTCAGTTACGCACGCGACGATTCAAATTGATTATCACCACATCAAGCATAGCTTCACTACCAAGAATATCAGGCATCCGCCGGAATTGATCACCATGTCGCTGCTGAACGGCCCGTTCAAGAACCTTGACGGCCATTGGCGGTTTACGCCTTTGGCAGAGAACGCGTGCAAGATAGAATTTCGCTTGCATTATACATTCGCGCACATGATTCTCGAAAAGCTGGTGGGCCCGGTATTTTTCATCATCGCCAATAATCTTGTAGACGCATTCATCGAGCGTGCTGACGAGGTTTATGGGAGCTCATGAGCGCCAGATCGAGATCGAAGTCGTCTACGCCTTGCCAGAGAACCAGCTCATACGGAAGATAAGTGTGCCCTCTGGAACAACGGCTAGGCGGGCTGTGGAACTTTCCGCGATCATCGATCTTTTCCCTGAAATAGACTTCGGCCGCAACAAACTGGGCATATTTGGCAGGCTGGTCAAACATGGGGCAGTTCTGCGTGAAGGTGACCGTGTCGAGATCTACCGGCCCTTGATGGTGGACCCGAAAGAAAGCCGCAGGAGACGGGCGAAAGAATTCAAACCAGCCCCGAATACGGAAGGATAAGCGGAAAATTTATTCACCGCCTTATAAAAAATAACGCCCGCCGTTTTCCCACGTCTTGAGAATATGGATCAGCAAGAGAGGCCTTGCTACTTCCCGGGGGTCCGCTCACCGAAGCGCTTAGCCATCTTATTGACAGTGATTATTATTATCATTATCATCACCGACACCTCGTCATTGCCGACGAATCCCGATTTTTGTTCGCAGCCAGCCTGATCAGGCCGTGTATCTGGCGTCATATATGCTGTAACAAGATACCGCAGTAGAAAAATAAGTATCAAATCAAGAATGGAACAAACAGGCCTCAGTATGGAGATCGTCATGATACGCTCGTTTTCAATTGCGCTATGCGTGCTTGCGCTTTCGCTTCTCACTGCATGCGCAGGCCAGTCCCGCCTGGTAAAATCCGACTCATCCCAATACCAGACAGTAGAACGTCCCCTAGCCGGCTGTGCTGCGGGCGAAAACCCTTTCAACTGCGATCGCCGTGCCATTCTGGCAATGCTGGGCGAATACGAAGTCCAGTTCAGGTTTGAGGAGACGGTGGTGTTGAAACCAGGCTATGAGCGTAAGAAACCCAAGCGCAGCATGGGCTTTGAGTCGGTGGTGCTGGTCGAAGATTCCGGCAGGCGTATCTCGCTGCAACACATTCTTGTAATGGGCGGCGGCGCCCTCACCAAGCACTGGCGTCAGGACTGGGTATATGAGTCTCCCAGGCACTGGGTATTTGTGGGCGATCAACGTTT
>JBDTHR010000052.1:0-6013 GCA_039936855.1 Nitrosospira sp.
CACAAGCATAAGGAAACCTCATGATGGTCGGTCAGCAAGTGGCGCGGCGTCGCACGTTTGCCATAATTTCTCACCCGGATGCCGGTAAGACGACGCTTACCGAGAAGTTGCTGCTGTTTGCGGGCGCCATTCATATCGCAGGCAGCGTCAAGGCGCGAAAGGCGAGCCGACACGCCACTTCCGACTGGATGGAGATCGAGAAGCAACGAGGTATTTCGGTGGCCAGTTCAGTGATGCAGATGGAATACCGCGATTGCGTCATCAATCTCCTGGATACGCCTGGCCACCAGGATTTTTCCGAGGACACGTATCGCGTTCTGACCGCTGTTGACGCCGCGCTGATGGTGATTGACGCCGCCAATGGCGTCGAAGCCCAGACACTGCGCCTGTTGGAGGTGTGCCGTGCGCGTAACACGCCTATCCTTACTTTCGTGAATAAAATGGATCGGGAAGTACGTGAACCGCTCGATCTCATTAATGAAATCGAACAAACGCTGGGCATGGCCGCCGTGCCTTTTACCTGGCCGATGGGTATGGGCCGCAGCTTTAAAGGTGTCTTCGACTTGCAGCGCGATAGCATGCGCGTTTTTCAGCCTGGGTCGGACAGGCTGGATGATGGAGACGAGATCATCAAAGGGCTAAATAATCCGGCACTTGAAGAACGCTTTGCGGGTGGCGCCGCTATTATGCAGCAGGAAATCGAGCTGATACGCGGCGCTTCACCCGAATTCAGCCATGAAGCTTTTCTCGCTGGCCAGCAGACCCCGGTATTTTTTGGCTCAGCCATCAACAACTTCGGCGTCCGAGAAGTACTTGACGCGCTGGTTGACCTTGCCCCGCCACCGGGATCACGTGCAGCCTTGCAGCGGCAGGTGCAGCCGGGAGAACCGAGATTCTCGGGGGTGGTGTTCAAGATTCAGGCTAATATGAATCCAGCGCATCGGGATCGGATCGCGTTTGTGCGGATTTGCTCGGGCCGGTTCGATCGCGGCATGAATCTCAGGATTGTGCGTAACGGCAAGGATATTCGCACCAGTGGCGTGGTGTCGTTCCTCTCCCAGCGGCGCGACTTGCTCGAGATCGCTTATCCTGGCGATATTATCGGGATTCCCAATCATGGAACGCTGCAGCTGGGGGATACGCTGACTGAAGGCGAGCAGCTGCAATTTACGGGCTTGCCGTTTTTCGCGCCCGAAATCTTCCAGACGGTCGAGCTCGCCGATCCGATGCGCGGCAAGCAGCTCAAATTGGGACTGGCACAGTTGGGCGAAGAGGGTGCGATTCAGGTGTTTCGTCCCCATTGGGGTGGGACGCTGCTGCTGGGTGCGGTAGGCACTTTGCAATTCGACGTGGTAGCACACCGGCTCAAGCATGAATATGGCGTCGATGCCCGACTCGCCCCTGCCAAGTACCAACTGGCTCGCTGGGTCACTGCGGAAGACCCCCGGGAGCTTAAGCGATTCATTGATACGAATGCGCACCGGATAGCCTATGACGTCGTCGATGCCCCTACTTTCCTGGCTTCATATGGAGCGGAACTGAGTGTAGCGGAGGAAAGCTGGAAGCATATCCAGTTTCACCGCATGCGGGAGCATGCCGGGCTGTTATTCCACACTCATCTCGACAGGTAAATGAGTTAACGTTTATCTGACTTCGGCAAGCAACCTGCTGAGCGTTTGCTGTGCCTGATGTAAATAACCGCCGCCAAAAAGGTTGAGATGGTTCAGTATGTGATAGAGGTTGTAAAGCGTTTTACGCGTCTCATAGCCGGCGTCAAGCGGATAGGCTTCCTGATATGCGGCATAAAACGTTGGGGAGAAACCGCCAAAAAGTTCGGTCATGGCGATATCCGTCTCGCGATCGCCGTAATATACAGCGGGATCGAATAGCACTGGCTGTGCTGTGTCATCAAAGCCGTAGTTGCCGCTCCATAAATCGCCATGCAATAGTGACGCAACCGGTTGCGATCCTGGAAAAAAGAAATGCAGCTTCTCCAGCAGTTGCTCGCCCTGCGTCTGTAGCTTTCCGGTGTAACCATTAACGTCGGCGAGCCGCAATTGATAGCCCAGGCGGTATCTACGCCAGAATTCAATCCAGTTGGTACCGGGCTGATTGATTTGCGGGGTGGCGCCGATCGTGTTATCACGCGTCCATCCGAATTCTCCGGAAGTAAAATGATGCATGGTGGCAAGCCTCGAGCCCAGGGCGGCCGCGCCGCCACGAGAAGCCCTGCCTATCTCCAGATATTCCAGCACCAGCCATGCCTCGGATGTATTGCTTCCCCAGCATATCGGAGCGGGAACGCGCAGCGCGCGGGTATTGTGGATTTCCTGAAGGCCGGCCGCTTCCGCATCAAACATGGCCAGGCTTTCGGCATTGTTCAGTTTGACAAAAAATTGCTGGCCATTGCCTTCGATCCGATGCGTTTGATTGATACAGCCGCCACCAACGGAAGAAACGGTTTCGACGGCGAATGAAATACCGGTGGAGCGAGTGATCTGTGCCGAGATTTCAGACCAATCAGACATAATTAGCAGGTGGCCACTTGAAGGGCCACTGTATCAGGATAGACATTCCCGCGCGCGCGCGATAGCCGCGCTTACCTGTGCCGGTGCCGTTCCGCCGATATGGTTACGACTGTTGACAGAGCCTTCCAGCGTCAGCACAGTGAAAATGTCATCCTCGATGAGTGGCGAGAATTGTTGCAGCTCCGGCAAGGCAAGCGCGCCCAGATCCCGGTTGCTGTTATCGGCAAAGCGCACTGCCTGCGCAACGGTTTCATGCGCTTCACGAAAAGGAAGCCCTTTTTTCGTCAGGTAATCCGCCAGATCAGTCGCCGTAGCATAACCGCGCATCGCGGCCTTATACATTGCATCCTGATTGACGCGAACCCCAGCCAGCATGTCGGCATAGATACGCAACGTGTCAGTAAGCGTGTCTACGGTATCGAATAAAGGCTCCTTGTCCTCCTGATTATCCTTATTGTAAGCAAGCGGTTGGGCCTTCATCAGGGTAAGCAGCGCAACCAGGTGACCGTTGACGCGCCCCGTCTTGCCACGTACCAGTTCCGGCACATCGGGGTTTTTCTTTTGCGGCATAATGGATGAACCGGTGCAGAACCGATCGGCGAGATCGATGAAGCCGAACGATGGATTCATCCATAAAATCAGTTCCTCGGATAATCGGGATAGGTGGGTCATGATCAACGCCGCAGCAGCACAGAACTCGATGGCAAAATCCCGATCGGAGACCGCATCCAGCGAATTTTCGCAAACACCATCGAATCCCAGTTCCTGCGCCACTCTCTCCCGGTCGATGGGGTAACTGGTCCCGGCCAGCGCGGCCGCCCCTAACGGCAATCTGTTCACGCGCCTTCTGCAGTCGGATAATCGTTCGGCATCGCGCTTCAGCATTTCAAAATATGCCATGAGATGGTGGCCAAAGACGACCGGTTGCGCCACCTGCAAATGCGTGAATCCCGGCATCACCGTATCGGTATGTTTTTCTGCGAGATCCAGCAACGCGCGCTGCATTGCATGGATGAGGCTGATAATGTCGTCGATTGAAGCGCGTAAATAGAGCCGTATATCGGTAGCCACCTGATCGTTGCGTGAGCGTGCCGTGTGCAACCGCTTCCCGGCATCGCCTATGAGGGAAGTCAGTCGTTTCTCGATATTGAGGTGCACATCCTCCAGTTCCAGCAGCCATACAAATTCGCCACTGCGGATTTCTTCCCGGATCTGGTCCAGGCCAAGCTGGATAGCAGACAGGTCATCCGCGCCAATAATGTCCGTCGCCGCGAGCATCCGGGCGTGGGCAAGAGATCCTTCGATGTCGTATTCCGCCAACCGCCGGTCGAAACTCACCGAGGCAGTGTAGCGCTGCACCAACTCGGAAACCGGTTCGCTGAATCGGCCCGACCATGTGTGTGTTTTTTTTTCAACCGGTGCGCCGGTCTTTTTTGAGGCTGCCATTTGTTTCACTCATCAGGAAAGAAGTACAAGGAAATGCATAACCTTGCCAAACCGTCCTTTGTTATCGGGGTTGGAAAATGATGAGTATAAATCAAAAGACCCGGGACCTTCCATAGCCGTGCGTCAGGAGAAGCGGGTGGAAGTCAGTGATCTTTGGTATCCGTAAACAGGTCAGCGAGACGTGTTCGCAGGCGTGTTTCGTGGGACGGCGGTAAAATAGATCATCGGGGTTCAGAACTCAAGCGGGTCTATGTCCAACGTCCATCGGACCTTATAGCTGGGAAGTACGTCGAGTTTTATCCGCCATCCAGCGAGGAATTCCTGCAATGTTTTACGCGACCTGCATTGTACGAGTAAATAGCCACGTTCCATTCCCTTAAGGCGTGACATCTGCGCCGGAACCGGATCGAATACTTCGACCTGCTTTGGTGCCTTCGCTATCGATGCCGCACTGGCGAGAAAATCCAGCGCGACATCGATCCTGGGCGCTTCGGCGCGCAATAAAACCTGATAGACGAATGGTGGGAACCCTGCCGTTTTTCTTTCTTCCAGCAGCGTTTGTGCGAGCAGGTCGTAATTATGCTCCCGTAGTGCCTGATACAGTGGATGGTTCGGAAACTCGGTTTGAATCAGTACCTCTCCCGGAATGTCGGCACGCCCGGCACGACCCGCGACTTGCATTAATTGCGCGAAAAGGCGCTCCGACGCACGGAAATCCGTGCTGAACAGCGAGGCGTCGGAATTCAGCGTGACCACTAACGACAAACTTGGAAAATCGTGCCCTTTCGCAAGAATCTGCGTGCCAACCAGGATGTCGACGCGGTGCTCCTGAATGTCTTTCAGCATTCGCCCCCAGGCATCTTTTCGGCTTGTGCTGTCGCGATCTATGCGCATGATCCGGGCGTCGGGAAAACGTTGGACCAGCACATCCTCCACCCGCTGGGTGCCGTGACCGAAAGGGGCAATGTCCTGATCCCCGCAGTCCTGACAGGTAGGGGGAAATCGCTCCTGATGACCGCAATGGTGACAGCGCAATTTCTTTTCGCGCAGATGCACGACCAGGCGGCTGGCGCAGCGGTGACAGATCGCCGTCCATCCGCATGACTTGCACAGCAGTACCGGCGCATAACCGCGCCGGTTTATGAAAACCAGGCTTTGCTGATTTAACGAAAGGCATTTCGCGAGGGCAGCGATTACGGGCTCGGAAAAACTTTCTCTGGTTTTTACGGTTCGGGTGTCGATACAGCGGACCATTGGCAGGACAGCGTTTTTTACCGCGCGCGCCGGTAACTCCAGCCTGAGATAGCGGCCGGACATGGCGTTGTAATAACTTTCGAGCGACGGAGTGGCGGAGCCAAGTATTACCGGCACACGGGCATACTTGGCACGAAAAATGGCGACGTCTCGCGCAGAATAGCGCAAGCCATCCTGTTGCTTGAATGAGGCGTCCTGTTCCTCATCCACTATCAGCAACCCAAGCTTTGGCAATGGCGTAAATACCGCCAGACGAGTGCCCAGTATTATTTCCGCGTCGCCCTGCTGCGCTTGCAGCCAGCCGGCCGCGCGTTCGGAAGAGCTGAGCCCGCTATGGAGGCTTACCAGTTTCACCGCGGGAAAGCGCGCACGGAAGACAGCCTCCAACTGTGGGGTCAGATTGATTTCAGGAACGAGCACCAGTGTTTGCCTTGCTTGCTGCAGCAGGAGCGAAATCAGACGCAGGTATACCTCGGTTTTCCCACTGCCGGTAACCCCATGCAGCAGCCACGTGCCGAAGGTATTTATTTTTGGCGCAATCACATCGATGGCGTTTTGCTGCGCAGGGGTAAGGACAGGCACTGGTGCAGCCTTGACAACGGATGCCGGAGTTTCGAGAGGTGTAGCGGGCATTTCTTCAACCCATTGAAGCGCTACCAGTTCCTTCAAGGCCTTGGGAGCCCGCTGCGAAAATTGCTTTGCCTCACTGGCGGTCATTGCACCTGATTCTCTCAGTTTTGCCAGAAGTCTTCGTTTGACGATACTGCGGGCTGGAATTATGGAGG
>JBDTHR010000053.1:0-3668 GCA_039936855.1 Nitrosospira sp.
ATTGAATGAAGTGAAGAAGCAAACATCCAACTTCATTCTCATCAACGATGGACCATGGGGAACTGTCTGCGCCCGGGTGGGTTGCATGCCTTCCAAAGCGCTGATCGAGGCAGCGAATGCCTTTCACTCTCGTAACACGTTTGAGGAATTTGGTATTCTGGGCTCGGGTTCTCTCACGCTCGACATTCCCGCGGCGCTACGGTATGTACGTCGATTGCGCGATGATTTTGTTGCCAGCACGCTGAAGATCACCGAAACGCTGGGCGAGCGCGCGATTTCCGGTCGCGCACGTTTGCTTGGAGCAGGAAGGCTGGAAGTAAACGGGCGCGAACTTCGCGCACGCAGCATTATCATTGCTACCGGATCAAGCCCCGTCGTGCCTGAGCCATGGCGTGCGTTTGGAAGACAATTACTCACTTCGGATACATTATTCGAGCAGCAAACGCTGCCTTCCCGCATGGCAGTGATAGGTTTGGGGCCGGTCGGCATGGAAATGGCCCAGGCACTTTCGCGGTTAGGCGTGAATATAGCGGCGTTTGACCAGAATACTGCCGTTGGGGGATTGAAAGACCCCCGCGTCAATGCGGTCGCAACAGAACTTTTGAAACAGGAATTCCCCATTCATCTGGGGCAAAAAGCTGACCTGCGCGCATCCAACGGCTGCGTGCAGGTATGTGCCGGAAGCAAAGAAACCAGGGTGGACAGCGTTCTCGTCAGCCTGGGCCGTCGTCCTAATATCGACAACCTGGGGCTGGAAACATTGGGTATCGAACTAAATGAGCACGGGTTGCCTCCGGTTGATCCTCATACGATGCAAGTAGCCGATCTGCCCATTTTCATGGCTGGCGACATCAATGACGGGATACCTCTTCTGCACGAGGCGGCGGATGAGGGACATATCGCCGGAATCAATGCGACCCGCCGCGACCCGATGTATTTCAAGCGGCGCGTCCCGCTCGCGATAGTCTTTTCCGATCCTAATATCGCAATGATAGGCAGGCGCTTCAATTCACTCGACGGTAATAAAATACTGACGGGAGAAGTGAGTTTTCAAAACCAGGGACGCGCCAGAACAGGTCAGCGCAACAAGGGCATCCTGCGTCTTTATGCAGAACCGGAAAGCGGTCGGCTGCTTGGCGCCGAGATGTGTGCCCCAGCCGGGGAGCATCTTGCACATTTGGTGGCGCTGGCTATCGGGCGTTCGCTTACGGTGCATGATATGCTGCGCTTGCCGTTTTATCACCCCACTCTGGAAGAAGGTCTGCGCAGCGCATTGCGCCAACTATCGGCGCAAATACCCGCTTGTGGCAAATCTGATCTTGCCGCCCGTGATGCATTCGATTGCAAGGCGCTTGATTAACTCTGTTGGGTCAAACATAGCCGGTTTGTGCCGCTCCTTCAATGATAGAAGGCGCTGACAGCGCATATGGCAGAGCCCGTATAAGGCATGCCTGAAGCAGCAAACAAGCAAAGGGACGAAAGTCAAACAGGGACAACGACTCCGCTTCACGTTATGTGTGAAATACTTGAACATTTTGGCGTCCAGACTGCCAAACTCAATCACAAGCGGAACGACCTGCGGGTCAGCGGGTAGAAACCAAGCAGATAACAGGGTCAATCCTGGCATATTTGTGCTGGCACGAGTATCGAGAACATTTTTGCATGCGTGTTTCGAGCAGCAAAGACCGGGAGATTATTTCTATGGATGAGTTCGCTTTTGCCAGGGTGGTCCATGTGTTGGGCGTTGTGCTATGGATTGGTGGCGTGGCGATGGTCACTACCGTGCTGATTCCAGCCATGGCACAGATGAGATCGGCATCCGAACGAACGGAGTTTTTTGCGCGCATCGAAGGACGCTTTGCACCGCAGGCTCGCGTCGTCACGGTGCTCGTCGGCCTGAGCGGGTTCTACATGGTGCATTACCTGAACGCATGGAGCCGTTTTGCCGAATTACGGTTCTGGTGGATGCATGCCATGGTTCTGGTATGGCTGATCTTTACCTTGATGTTGTTTGTGGTGGAACCCCTGGTGTTGCGGAAACAGGCTCCGAAAACGGCGCAGCACGATGCCGAAAAGATTTTTCGCCGGATGCGGCGCATGCATTGGATATTGCTCGGGTTAAGCCTTGTCACTATTGCGGGCGCGGTGGCGGGCAGCCACGGCTGGATGTTTAGCGGAGAGTGAGCATGAGTTACGCCGCATTGAAACTGATTCATGTCACCAGCGTAATAATCAGTTATCTGTTATTTTCGCTGCGCAGCATATGGAAAATGCGTGAATCCTCCGCTTTGCAGCGGCGCTGGGTGAAAATTACACCGCACGTGGTGGATACCATACTGCTGACGAGTGCCATCGTGCTGGCTATCAGGATTCACCAGGATCCGATACATGATTCATGGCTCAGCGCGAAAGTCATCGGCCTGATGGTCTATATCGGCCTCGGAATGATAGCGCTGAAATTCGGCAAAACCCGTAAAGCAAGAATCTATGCGTGGATCGCGGCTCAATTGACTTTTTTTTATATCGTACTGGTCGCCGTGACCAAGAATCCGGCGGTAGTTTCCTTCGCGTCCCCGTAAACAGACAAGCCTGCAACTTGACAACCTCCCGCCTCGCTTCCCCGAGAAATACTTCAAAGTGTGCCGTAGCGTTCCCAGCGTTCGCTTCTGCCGCGTTGCTTCACGTAATGCCTTATAATTACATATGTTCGCCTTAACCCTCTTTTTCAAAATTCTTCTTACATGCTAGCACGTTGGTGGGTTTACCTGCTCGCCGCATTTCTAGGGCTAGGTCTTATTGGAGTCTTGCTGGTTGGCTTTGCCGCACTGGTTACCATTCCCACATTGCCCTCGCTTGAAGCGCTGACCGATTACCGCCCGAAAATCCCTTTACGAGTGTACAGCGCTGAAGGTCTCCTGATCGGGGAGTTCGGCGAAGAGCGCCGCAAGGTGGTCAAGATCAGCTCGGTTCCGGAACAGCTGAAACAGGCGATTCTGGCCGCTGAGGACGATCGCTTCTATCAGCATGGCGGAGTGGATTATCCCGGCATATTGCGAGCGGCCTATTCGAATTTCACTTCCGGCGGTGCGCGGCAAGGAGCCAGCACGATTACCATGCAAGTCGCGCGTAATTTTTTCCTGACCAAGGAAAAAACATTGACCCGGAAATTCAGCGAGGCTTTGCTGGCATTCAAAATCGAGCACAGCCTGAGCAAGGACGAGATTCTTGAGCTTTACTTCAACCAGATATATCTCGGGCAGCGCGCTTATGGTTTTGCTGCCGCGTCACAGGTCTATTTCGGCAAGAACCTGGAGAAAATCAACCTCGCAGAAGCCGCAATGCTCGCCGGATTGCCCAAGGCGCCTTCACGCTTCAATCCGGTAGTCAATCTCAAGCGAGCGAAAACCCGGCAGCTTTATGTCCTCCGGCGCATGCGCGAACTCGGCTATATTTCCGATGCAGCGTTCAAAGAAGCGGAAAAATATCCATTGCAGGTCAAGCGCGAATCGCAGGAATTCGCAATGCGCGCCGGTTTTGTAGCGGAAATGGCACGTCAGGCGGTATATGAACGCCATCATGAAGATACCTACACCAAAGGTTTCAAAGTCTATACCACGATACGGAAACTGGATCAGGACGCAGCTTACAAGGCGGTGCGTCAGGCTGTG
>JBDTHR010000054.1:0-5752 GCA_039936855.1 Nitrosospira sp.
GATTGCCAGTTGATTAATGTGGATGGGATGCCGGTCGTGTGGGCATCCCGACTGCTTGGCAAACCGCTGAAAGAACGTGTAGCTGGTGTAGATTTGTTCGAGTCGCTGATGCAGCGTGCAGCCGAGAAGGGCTGGCGCGTATACTTGCTGGGTGCTCGGCAAGATGTAGTTTCCGCCGTGAAGCAGGTTTACGCCGGCAAGTATCCCGGCTTGACCATCGCTGGCTACCGCAATGGGTATTGGAAGCCAGAGGAAGAGGCAGAGGTCGTCGAGGGTATTAAAGCCACGCACGCGGACATATTGTTCGTTGCGATCAGTTCACCAAAAAAAGAGCATTTTCTCGGACGTTATCAGGCAGAGATGAAAATTCCTTTTGCCATGGGCGTTGGAGGCAGTTTCGATGTCGTGGTAGGTAAGGTCAAGCGTGCGCCGGTCTGGATGCAGAAGTCCGGACTCGAGTGGTTTTACCGATTCCTGCAGGAACCTCGACGCATGTTCAAACGCTATTTCATCGACGATATGTTTTTTCTATGGCTACTGCTGAAAGAACTGGTGCGTCGTTAGGCTATTCCAGTGGTGAGGTAGCTGGTGTTGGAAAAATTATTTAGAACGGTTGCGATTTTCTAATTGGGAACCATGATTCTTGTCACCGGCGGAGCAGGTTATATCGGATCGCATACGTGCGTGGAGTTGCTGAACGCGGGCTTCGACGTGACGGTTTTTGACAATTTCTGCAACAGCCATCCCGAGGCGTTAGCCCGGGTGGAACGCATTGCGGGCAAAAAACTGCGCCTCGTTCGTGGCGATAGTCGGGATCGTGGCGCGTTGGTTGCGGCATTGCGCGAGAGCGGTGCCAGTGCGGTTATTCATTTCGCCGGCCTCAAAGCGGTGGGGGAGTCGGTTAAGCAGCCACTGGCTTATTACGATAATAATGTGGTCGGGACTCTCCGCTTGTTGGAAGCGATGACTGAGTGTGATGTAAACACCCTGGTATTCAGTTCTTCCGCCACGGTTTATGGTGATCCAGAGTGGCTTCCATTAACTGAAGACCATCCTCTCTCCGCTACAAATGCATATGGGCGCAGCAAGCTGATGGTTGAGGAAATCTTGCACGATCTATACCGCAGTGATTCTTCCTGGCGCTGCGGTATCCTGCGTTATTTCAACCCTGTTGGTGCCCATCCAAGCGGCCTGATCGGTGAGGATCCGCAGGGCGTTCCGGACAATCTGATGCCTTTCGTCGCTCAGGTAGCGATAGGTCGGCGAGAAATTCTCAATGTTTGGGGTAACGATTACCCGACGCCGGATGGCACCGGCGTACGCGATTACATCCATGTCGTGGATCTGGCGCTGGGGCACCTTAAAGCGCTGGAAGCCCTGGATGCTATTGCAGTCCGGAGTGCGCCAGATCAGCAAATGCAGGCAGGATGCCTGACGGTGAATCTCGGAACGGGAACAGGCTATAGCGTACTGGATATGGTTCGGGCTTTCGAGCACGCAAGCGGTCGATCCGTGCCATACAAGATTGGTCTCCGGCGCCCCGGCGACATCGCCTCCTGCTATGCCGATCCCAAATTGGCATTTGATTTATTGGGTTGGAAGGCGGAACAGGGGCTGGAAGAAATGTGCGCTGACAGTTGGCGCTGGCAAAACGCCAACCCCGGGGGATTTGGCGGTCGACGTTAGCGAAAAGGTCCACGTTATTAGCCGTTGGTCAGCAATCAGAGCCGGCACGTAAGTGGGTTCAGGAATAAATTTTTTACGGATGGGAATATCGCCCTTATGGAAGGTTCATGCAGCCATTGATTCCTGTTGTACTCTCCGGAGGCTCCGGCACGCGCCTCTGGCCGCTCTCGCGCGAAAAGTACCCCAAGCAACTTTTGCCACTTATTGGAGAAGATTCACTATTGCAGTCCACGGTGAGACGCATGGAGGGGCTCACGGGCTTGGAACTCGGGTCACCGCTGGTCGTTTGCAACGAAGAATACCGTTTCGTAATTGCGGAACAGCTACGTCTGATGGAAATCGAAGGTTCGATTCTGCTTGAACCCGTCGGACGTAATACCGCACCCGCCTTGACTCTGGCTGCCCTGGCGGCAATGCGTGGCGGAGACGATCCCGTCCTGCTGGTGATGCCCGCTGATCATTTGATTCTGGATATATCGAGCTTTCAGGCAGCGGTACGCAAAGGTATAACACTTGCCAATGAAGGCATGGTGGTGACTTTCGGCATCAAGCCGGATTCACCCGAGACGGGTTATGGCTACATTCAATCCGGTGAGCCTCTCGGAAAGGATGGGGTCAATCGGATAGCGCGTTTTGTGGAGAAGCCCGATCTCGCGACGGCACAAGCTTATCTTGATGCCGGTTCTTACTTCTGGAACAGCGGCTTATTCATGCTGCATGCTTCGGTATGGATCTCGGCCATCGGCTACTGTCGAGCGGACATCCTGGCTGCTTGCCGAGCAGCTTGGGATCAGGGTGCGGTGGATGGCGATTTTTTGCGTGTGGGCAAAAAAGCGTTCATGCAATGTCCGGGCGACTCGATCGATTACGCGGTCATGGAGCGCATTGCTGCGGGCGATGAATCATTGCCGATGGGTGCGGTGATTCCGCTGTCGGCAGGCTGGTCTGATGTTGGCGCATGGGACTCCTTGTGGCAGGTATTGCCCAAGGATCATCAAGGAAATGTATCGCAAGGAGATGTATTGCTGCATGATTGCCATAACATGCTGATCATAGCGGAGCACAAGTTGGTGGCGTGCGTAGGGGTGGAGGATATGGTGGTGGTCGAAACAGCGGACGCCGTCCTTGTAACCCATATGAACAAGACGCAGCACGTCAAGAAAATTGTGGATAGCTTGAAGCGTCAGGGTCGGCCCGAGGGCGAGTTGCATCGCAAAGTATTTCGCCCTTGGGGTTGGTACGATGCTGTCGATGCCGGCGAGCGTTTTCAGGTAAAACGCATTGTTGTCAAACCCGGAGCCGCTCTATCGTTGCAGATGCATCATCACCGTGCGGAACACTGGATAGTTGTACGCGGAACGGCACAGGTGACGCGGGGGGATACCAGCTATCTCGTATCCGAAAACGAATCGACTTTCATTCCGCTGGGTACTCGCCACCGATTGGAAAACCCCGGTTGCGTGCCGCTTGAAATGATCGAGGTCCAATCGGGCTCATATCTGGGCGAAGATGATATCGTGCGCTTCGAGGATGTTTACGGGCGGCAAGAAGGTTAATGCTTTTAGGTCTTTGCTAGTCCATACGGTCTATTGATTCCTTATTTCTTAGGTGTAACCTTCAAACGTCGAGTTCTGCGAGTTAGGTTTTTCCAGACCGGTGTAGTAAGTACCGTCAAAAGAAATTATCAACCTGCTGCGTATCCGCACAGAACGTTGGTATCCAAATGTTCCAAGTACGTGCTTAAAGGAGTTTAAATCATGGTAAATATTTTTTTGAAGCGAGCCATTGGTGTTGCAGTTCTGGCAGGAGTCAGCGTCGGCGCCAATGCAACAACAACTGCCCTGGGTGAAGTATCTACCGCCGTACCCACGACTTTCACGGGTAGCGTGCTGGGTGCTCAACAAAGCTTTAGTGATATTTTCACTTTTACTTTGTCTCAACCCAACATGAGTTCGGGTTATAGTGCCGTCAATTTTCCGCTGAATATTCCGGAAGTCGGGTCCTTGGGAACGGTATTGTCCACAATGTCGCTGGTTACATTTGGTGCTGATGGAATGCAAGGAACTGCCGATGATCAGGTCCTGAAGTCGGTAGTGCTACCGTCTGCTGGAAACACACAGGATCATCTTGGCTTATCCTGGGATCAACCTATAACCGGCCCGGCATATCTCAATATAGCTGGCGTGACGAGTGGCACGCTAGGCGGTATTTATTCCGGCTCAATCAGCGTATCGGCAGTTCCCGAACCAGAAACTTACGCCATGCTTCTAGCTGGCCTTGGGTTGATGGGTGCGGTTGTTCGTCGCCGGAGTAGTCGTAAGACGTCCTGAATCAAGCAGACTCAGGCATTATTGTAACTAGTCGGTAATTCATCATTACGGCCTCTCTTGCGAGAGGCCGTTTCTTTTGTGCTCAGCATGGCGCACAAAAGAAAACCGCCAAGGGCGGTTTATTGAGCGGCTAACGCGGGCGCTTATTTATAAGCCTGCCAAGTTCCTGGTAGGCGCGATTGGACTCGAACCAACGACCCCCACCATGTCAAGGTGGTGCTCTAACCAGCTGAGCTACGCGCCTGGAAAATCGAATTTTATATGAAACAGAGGTGGGGTTCAAATTATAATAATCGAATTCCGGCAAAAGGGGTGGAAAGGAGGAGAATACCTTTCAAGGTCGACCATAAAGCCGCTACAGGAATTCGCGAGGATCCATGGAAAAAATACGGCTATCCAAGCTCATGTCTCAACAAGGACTATGTTCTCGCAGGGAAGCCGATAACTATATCGAACGTGGATGGGTGTATGTCGATGGTGAACCGGTCACCGAATTGGGCACGAAGATTTATCCCCTGCAGAAAATAAGACTACATGACATGGCTGAAGCCCGACAGCTAGATCAAGTTACAATACTGTTGAACAAGCCCGTCGGCTACGTATCAGGGCAGCCGGAACCGGGATACAAGCCCGCGATCAGCCTGCTTAGCAAGGAATCGCGCTATCATGGCGACCAGACGCCAAAACGCTTCAGTCCGATGCATTTGCAAGGTTTGGCTCCCGCGGGTCGACTGGATATCGATTCGTGCGGCCTGTTGGTGTTCACGCAGGACGGCCGCATTGCCAAACAGTTGATCGGTGCCGAGTCGGCGATTGACAAGGAATACCTGGTGCGCATCGAGGGAACCTTGCCTGAATCCGCGTTGGATCTGCTGAACCATGGTCTGAGCCTGGATGGCCACGCATTAAAGCGCGCCGAAGTGATCCGGCAAAATCAGGACCAATTACGTTTTATTTTACGCGAAGGCAAGAAACGCCAGATCCGTAGAATGTGCGAATTGGTCGGGCTGAAAGTCACGGGATTAAAGCGCGTTCGCATCGGCAGGGTAAAATTAGCTGAGCTGCCGGTAGGCAGATGGCGTTTTTTGCGGCATGGCGAGGAATTTTAATCCAGCATTTCCGCTAAGTGGAAAGCGATCAGTTTCTTGAATCCGAAGGATAATAATGATTTTAGTAACGGGCGGCGCCGGGTTCATTGGTGCGAACTTTGTGCTGGACTGGCTGGCGCAATCTGATGAAGCGGTAATCAACCTCGACATACTCAGCTACGCGGGTAATCTGGAGAATCTCTCCCCACTGGTGGAAGATTCGCGGCACATTTTTGTAAAAGGCGATATTAGCGATGCTACCCTCATAACCGATCTACTCCAACGCTATCGACCCCGAGCTATCGTCAATTTTGCCGCTGAAAGCCATGTCGACCGTTCCATTCATGGCCCGGAAGACTTTATCCAGACCAATATTGTCGGCACCTTTCGCCTTCTGGAAGCCGGACGCGGTTATTGGAATGCCCTGGATGAAAATGCAAGGCGGGATTTTCGCTTCCTCCAGGTTTCGACCGACGAAGTTTATGGTTCCCTTGCCAAGGACGCGCCAGCCTTCAATGAAACGCAACGCTACGAGCCGAATAGCCCATACTCGGCGACCAAAGCCGCCAGCGACCATCTGGTGCGCGCGTATCATCATACCTACGGTTTGCCTGTGCTCACCACCAATTGTTCCAACAACTATGGTCC
>JBDTHR010000055.1:0-3457 GCA_039936855.1 Nitrosospira sp.
GATATGAAGACTTACCTCGTTGGCGATATCCTTACTAAAGTGGATCGGGCAAGCATGGCGCATGCACTGGAAGTACGTGTCCCGCTGCTGGATCATAAGCTGGTCGAGTGGATATCCGGTCTTCCAGCCTCTCTCAAACTGCGCGGCCATGAAGGCAAATACGTGTTCAAGAAAGCGCTGGAACCCTACCTTTCCGATGACATCCTTTACAGGGACAAAATGGGATTTTCGGTACCGCTGGCAAGCTGGTTTCGCGGTCCGCTTCGCCAAAGGCTGAACGATGCATTAATGGGCCCGACTTTGGCCGACACGGGATTCTTCAATAAGGCGTTTCTAAAGGAGATGCTTGAACAGCATCAATCGGGACGGCGCGATTATAGTGCTTCGCTCTGGTCACTGCTGATGTTCGAATCATTTTTGCGTAATGTGCTCGACACGAAGCAACCCGGCGTGCATAAGAATGACCTGAGGGTGGCATGACGTTCTATGGCGGAAATCCGTCAATTCTACAACCCCGGTATCATGTGATTACCTGGAAAGCGGCATCGCCGGGCTTCTCATTTATCTCCGACGTAATGCGATCTGATCATTTCGTTGGGCCGTAAAGTTATCGGTCGCGTTTCTCCTGCTGACTGAGCATAAATCCTGGAAGGTGCGACAAGACGATGGACGTATTTCTCACCGTTGACGTAGAAGTTTGGTGTGATGGTTGGGACGACATTGATGCCAAATTCCCGGCCGCATTCCAGCGATATATTTACGGGCCTACGTCAAGGGGTAATTACGGCTTGCCGCATCAACTGCATCAATTACAGGAGCATGGCCTGACCGGCGTATTTTTTGTCGAACCGCTTTTCTCGACCCGCTTCGGGCGGGAGCCATTAGCCGAAATTGTCGGTCTTATTCGGGAACGAGGCCATGAAATACAGCTTCACCTGCATACCGAGTGGGTTGACGAGTCCAACGAACCTCTGCTCGACAACGTAACTGGTAAAAAGCAGTTTCTGCGATATTTTTCTTTAAAAGAACAGACAATTTTGATTCGTGCAGGTGCGGAGTTGATTGAATTGGCAGGCGGGCAGCATATAAGCGCGTTTCGCGCTGGAGGCTTCGGTTTCAACAGGGACACGCTTCGTGCCCTTGCCGCCAATCGCATTGCTTTCGATAGCAGCTACAACGCCAGCATGTTTGGATTGGACAGTGGAGTTAATCCGGATGTTACACTTGTCGAACCAATTGAATGTGAAGGGGTTTTCGAGTACCCCATGACGGTTTTTGATGGGGGCACGCATTCACTGCGGCATGCGCAGGTAACAGCATGTTCGTACCGGGAGATGGAGGGCTTGCTCTGGCAAGCGCTGGAAGCCGGGCGTAAAGCTTTTGTTATCCTCTCTCATAATTTCGAGTTGCTCAATAGCAGTATGAGCCGACCGGATGATATCGTAGTAGCCCGCTTTCGCAAGCTCTGCTCATTTCTGGATCGCCATCGGGATTGCTTTCATGTCCGCGGGTTTCATGGTTTGACACCTACTTCGGCATTTTCGCAACCGGCGCCGCTTACCTCGCCGATCTGGAAAACCGGACTAAGAATGCTGGAACAAGGAATACGGCGGAGGTACTGAATCGGGGGTGGCGTTATCATAATGTTTCCATGAAACATCAGCTTGGCGATAAACACTGTTCGCGCCCGAGTTATGAATTACAAATCCAGGAGTAGGGCTTGAGGGTAAGCCATAACGTACGTATTGGAGTTAACCGGAAAATTGATGAGGCCGGAATATGTTATTTAACTATCGAAGTTTTCACTGCCGTATCGGTAAAACATGCTAATCAAACAGATTATGAAGTGGCTGGTGGACACTGAGATGGTCGCTCGCGTAATTGAAGTGCTGGACCGGCGATCAGACAATCGAATGACCGAGCTTGGAATGCTGAGCCAGGCTTTCGAGTTTGTAAAGATCAACGAAGTACCGGGAGATTACTTCGAGTTCGGGTTATGGCGGGGCAAGACCTTTAGCTATGCACACCGGATGAAGCGGCGCTATGGCCAACGCGACAGGAAGCTGTGGGGATTTGACTCGTTTCAGGGGTTACCTGCAACAGAAGAACATCCTGATAACATATGGTATGAAGGGCAGTTTGCCTGCACTCGCCCCGAATTCGAAGCGATCCTCGCATCGCGGGGAATTCGGTCGTCGGACTATGAATTGATTGAGGGTTTTTACAACGAGAGTCTAAATGATGTAGCGCATCGGCGATTACTCGGCCGGAAGGCCGCGATCATCTATATCGATTGCGATCTATACGACTCAACCATTCAGGTACTCAATTTCATCCGAGATTACGTCGTAAATGGTTCCATTGTCTGCTTTGATGACTTCTACAATTATAAAGGGGATCCTGCACAGGGAGAGCAAAAAGCGCTGGCAGAGCTTATGCAACGCGAAACACAGCTACACTTTATTCCATATCTGGACTACGCTCCTCTTGGGAAATCCTTTATCTGCAGACTAAAGTAGAGGTGGAATGTGGAAATCAACGACTGCTATAAGGAGAGATAGTATTACCGATGTTTGAATTCGATAAGTATGAAATGCATTTGCATGCGGATCGAAATCTGGTTCCGCTACTATCTTATAAGCCCGTCCAGAACATTGAGAGGATGTCGTTGCTCATGTGGGGCGAGCACTGCGTGGAGTGCGCTGCGCCAGGCTGCTTCGCGACCTGCGATCTCTACCAGAGCAGGCCTGACCAGCGCTGCAGGCGTCTGACCTACGGCATGTATCGCAACCGGCAGTTTCCGTCCACACGCGGCTATGGGGCTGAAGTCACATTCAAGAAGTGGGGCAAGATTGAGGCGCGTGGCAATACGCTGATGCTGCCGGCCAGTGTGACTCTCATGGTTGAACGCATGATTGGCCTGCTCGCGCCATGTGCGAATGCGGTTGGGACATTCATGTACCGACTGACACGCGACATTCGATGGTCATACCTGGAGCATGCGCTTCTTGAACGATTCGCGCGTTGGTTGCACCGGAAAAATCGTGCACGCTCAAAGCCGGAATTTTTCCTGCTCGAAGTCTACAATCCCATGGACTCATCGGTGCGGATGCAGGTCAATATGTCGGTAACGGCTGAAATGATCAGTAAACTGCCGCACTCGGCACAATTTCCCCGCCCATTCCGAGCCTCCGTAATGCTGGCGCCGGGATATTCACGCCATGAGTTTGGCCGCGAAGAATTTGCATTGGTCACGGAGTGCGGCCTTCCTTTCGATATCGCTATTATTCCGGATGGGGAGGAAACGTCGCGGGTTGTTTTTCTCACTGCCGATTTCGTTGTCCACCTCAAATCTACGAGTGTCGCTGGTTCAGACCATCCCAATATAAAATGTGTAGTCTGGGATCTCGATAACACGATCTGGAACGGTATACTGCTTGAAAATGAGGCAGTGGTT